>JAQSVY010000109.1 GCA_029266935.1 Burkholderiales bacterium | reverse complement strand
GGCCCTGCAGGCGATAAAGAAGAACGAGATCAAGAAGGGAGAAGTCGTCATCCTCCGGGGCCTGGGCGTGATCGGCGGGCCGGGCATGGCGATGACCTCGGCGGTGGTCTTCGCGCTCGACGGTGCGGGCATCGTGAACGACGTGGCGGTGATCACCGAGGGCCAGCTCTCGGGCCTGGTCAACATGGGCCTCGTGGTGGGCGAGGCCTCTCCCGAGGCCGCGGCCGGCGGGCCGCTCGCGCTGGTCGAGAAAGGCGACCTCATCTCGATCGACGTGAAGAAGCGGGAGGTGAACCTCGAGGTTCCTGCCGCGGCGCTCGAGGCGCGACGGGCGCGCATGGGCAAGTTCGGCGCGCAGAACGAGCGCGGCTGGCTTTCCGTGTACCAGCGGACGGTACGGCCCGTCCACGAGGGCGCGGTCCTCATGAAGAAATGAACAGGACAATCCAGGAAAAGCCGCGCGCGACCCCGGTGTTCGGCGAGTTCGACGTGGTTGTGGTCGGCGGCGGGCCGGCGGGCATCGTCGCCGCTACCGCGGCGGCGCGCGCCGGGCGCTCGACCATCCTCGTCGAGCGCTACGGCTTCCTCGGCGGCGCCGGCACGGCGGCGGGGCTTTCCACCTTCTGCGGGCTGCATGCCAACGTCGACGGCGACCATCGCCGCGTGGTGCGAGGCCTGTGCGACGAGGTGCTCGAGCGGCTGCAGAAGATGGACGCGCTCAACCCGCCGCACATGTCGGTGCAGAACCGCATCCAGGCGCAGGCCTACGACATCTCCGCGTACAAGATCGCCGCCGACGAGATGCTGCTCGGGGCGGGCGCGACGCTGCTCTTTCACGCCTTCGCGGTGGCTGTGGTGATGAAGGACGAACGCGAGATCGAGGCGATCATGGTCGAGACCAAGTCAGGACGCCAGGCGATCCTCGGGAACATCTTCATCGACTGCTCGGGCGACGGCGATCTCGCGGCCTGGGCGGGCGCGCCGTACGAAGTGGGCGACGGCAAGGGCAACATGCTCTATCCCTCGACCATGTTCCGCATCAACGCGGTCGACCCGGAGAAGGCCGGCCGCGCCTGGGAGCTCATTCCCAGGCTCATGGAGGAAGCCGAGGCGAAGGGTCGGCGCTTCCCGCGCAAGAAGCCGATCGTGCGCCCGCAGCGCGACCCGATCGAATGGCGCGCCAACCTCACGCAGATCAGGAATCCCGACGGCACCGCGGTGAGCGGCATCGACGCGGTACAGCTCTCGTACGGCGAGGTGGAGGGCCGTCGCCAGTGCTGGGACGTGTTCGACTTCATCCGCGGGGTGACGCCCGGATTCGAGAAGTCCTACATCGTCGAGATCGCACCGCAGCTGGGCATCCGCGAGACGCGCCGCGTCAAGGGCGAAACGATGGTGAGCGAGGACGAGATCCTCGACTGCGCCGATTTCCCCGATGCGATCGGCGTCAACGGCTGGCCGGTCGAGGCGCACATCGCCGGCGACGTGAAGTTCGTCTTCGCGCGCAAGGAGCGCGGCTTCAACCAGCTGCCCTACCGCATGATTGTGCCGCTCGCGATCGAGAACCTGCTGGTCGCCGGGCGCTGCGCCTCCATGACCCACGAGGGCCAGTCCTCGGCGCGCGTCACCGGCTCCTGCTTCGTCATGGGGCAGGCGGCCGGCACGGCGGCGGCGCTTGTGCTCCAGGCAGGCGTTGCGCCCCGGCGCCTCGAGGTTGGCAAGCTCCAGGAAAGGCTGGAGCGCGACGGCGCCTATCTGGGCTGGAAATGGTAGCTGCGAGGCGGAATTTCCGGGCCCCCGGATGTGTCTTACTCGACATGAGGTTCCTTGCTTTACTCCTGGCTCTTCTCCTCGCCGGCTGCGTCAGCGACGGCCGCAACCTCCAGCCCGGCGTGCACGACGCGGCGGCGGTGCGCGCGGAGATGGGCGCGCCGGCCGAGGTCCTGAAGGCACCGCATGGCGGCGAAGTCTGGTTCTATCCACGCGGGCGGGTCGGCAGGGAGACTTACCGCGCCGAGATCGGCCCGGACGGCAAGCTGCTCCAGGTAGAACAGGTGCTCTACGAGAAGAATTTCGACCGCATCATCGACGGTAAGACCACGCGCGAGGAGCTGCGCCTGATGCTCGGCCCACCGGTGCAGGAGTGGATCGGGATAAACGGTTGGGAGATCATCTGGGACTATCCGTACCGCTGGGCGCAGATGCCGTGGATGCTGCACGTCGGCATCGACCAGAAGGGCGTCGTCACCAGCCAGTTCCGCCGCAACGACCTCACCGCCGCGGCCGAGCGCCTCTAGGCGGTCCAGCGGGCGGCGCGCTTCTCCGCGAAGGAAGCAAGTCCCTCGGTGGCCTCCGCGCTCCGCCGCTTCGCGGCGTGCTGCGCGACGAGCCGTTCGAGCACCGCCTCGTCCACCGCGCCCCAGGCGAACTCGAGCGCGGCCGCCTTGGTCTGCGCGTTCGCCTCGGGCGCGTTCTGCAGCAGCTGATCCACCATGCGCTCGCCCGCGGCCTGCAGCTCCGCGGCCGGCACGACCTCGTGCACCAGGCCGACGCGGCGCGCCTCCCGGGCGCCGAAGCGCTCGCCTGACAGGGCGTAGCGGCGCACCTGGCGCGCGCCGATGGCATCGGCGAGCTGCGGCAGGATGATGCCCGCCATCAGCCCCCAACGGGTCTCGCTGATGGAGAACATCGCGTCCTCTGCGGCGATGACGATGTCGCACGCGGCGAGGATGCCGGTGCCGCCGCCGAAGCATGCTCCCTGCACCAGCGCGAGCGTGGGCACCGGCAGCGTGTTCAGCCGGTGCACCGCGAGCGCGGTGGCGCGCGAGGCGCGCTCGTTCGCCTCCACGGACTCGCCTTTCACCTGCGTGATCCATTTCAGGTCCGCGCCCGCCTGGAAGTGGCGGCCCGCGCCGCGCAGCACCACCGCGCGCAGCCCGCGATGCACCGCCAACTCGTCCATTGCGTCGTGCAGTCCCTGGACGAGGGCACCGTCGTAGGCGTTGTTGACCTCGGGCCGGTTGAAGGTCACGGCGGCGACCCCCCGGGGGTCGACGGTGTGCAGTACGGGCTTGTTCATTGCGAGCCTCGGTGTAGTGAAATTCCGGACATTGTCGCTCCCTGGCGTGGCATGCGGCTTGCTGCTTTTCCCCCTACATGGTCCTTGGAGGTCGTATGGAGAAGCTCCAGCAGTGGCGTCGCAAGCAGGAAGGGAAGCTCGGCTGGGTCCTGCTTTGGGCACTTGGCGTGCCGATCCCGGTGCTCCTCGTGCTGTTCCTGTTGCGCGGCTGCACCTGAGCGACTTGGCGCAATTTTCCTTTCTTACATCGGAGGCAGGCACATGAGCAGATTCCTGATTGCAGCGGGCATCCTCGCGGGCGCCATCGGCGCCGCGGGTTGCGAGAGCATGTCGAGCGAACAGAAGGGTGCGGTGGGCGGCGCGGTGGTGGGCGGCGCGGTGGGCTCGGCGGTCACCGGCGGCAGCACCATCGGCACTATCGGCGGCGCGGTCGGCGGCGGCGTTCTCGGCCACGAAGCCGGCCGGGAATACGACGAGCGCAAGAACCGCTAGCCGGAGCAGTCCCGCATCACGCACAGGGCGCCCGCGCGGCGCCCTTCCTATTTCTGCTTGCCGACGGGCTTGTCGAAGCTCTTCAGGGCGACCTTGCCGTTGACGAAGCGCACCGTGATGACGGCGTCGCCGCCGCTCCAGCGCGAGGCGGTGCCCGAGACGCCGAGCACCGTGACGCTGTTCGACTCGGTGGGCGAGCCGAGGATGGCGATGACCTGGGCCTCGCTCATCCCTTCCTCGATCCGGGCGAAGTTCTCCTGCGTCACCTTCGAGCAGGAGGCGAGCAGGAGGGCCGCGGCGAGGGCGATGACGGTGCGCTTCATGGGCACACTATAATCGATGGCCATGGGCAACCTGCGCGAGCTGAAGAGCGCCACCGCCTCCGAGCGCGCGGCGAGGGTCGACCTCGCCGCCGCCTTCCGGCTGGCGGTCCGCCTCGACCTGCACGAAGGCGTCTGCAACCACTTCAGCTTCATGCTGGAGGGCGGCCGCTTTCTGCTGAACCGCTACGGGCTGCACTGGAGCGAGGTCACCGCCTCCAACCTCCTCGCGCTCGACGGCCAGGGCAATGTCCTCGAAGGCGAAGGCGAGTTCGAGAAGACCGCCTTCTACATCCATTCGCGCATCCACCTCGCGCACCCGCGCGCGGCGTGCGTGCTGCACACCCACATGCCGTACGCCACCGCGCTCACGCTGCTCGAAGGTGGGCGCCTCGAGATGGCGGAGCAGAACGCGCTGCGCTTTCACGAGGACATCGCGTACGACGACATCTACAACGGGCTGGTAGTCGACGACGCCGAAGGCGACCGCCTGGCGCGAGCGCTCGGCACGAAGCGCGTGATGTTCCTCGCCAGCCACGGCGTCATCGTCGTGGGCGAAACCGTGGCCGACGCCTTCGACTCGCTCTATTACCTCGAGCGGGCCTGCCGGCTGCAGGTACTGGCGCGCTCGATGGGCGGGAAGCTGCGCGCAGTGCATGCCGACGTAGTCCAGAAAACATACGATCTTATGCGGGTCGACGCCCCGAAGTACGCCGAGGCGCACTTCAGCGCCCTCAAGCGCATCCTCGAGCGCGAGGAGCCGGGATATTCTCGCTGAGGCAGTGAAGCTGCGGCTGGCCGTGGCGGCGGACTTTCCCGCCATCCAGGCCATCTACGCCCACCATGTATTGCATGGCCTCGCTTCCTTCGAGGAGCAGCCCCCCGCCGTGGACGAGATGCGCCGCCGCCACGATGAAGTCGTGAGCCGAGGGCTTCCATGGCTAGTGGCTGATTTCGCCGGCACCGTGGCGGGCTACGGCTACTGCGCTCCTTACCGCGCGCGCTCGGCCTACCGCTACGCGCTCGAGGACTCCGTCTACGTGCGCGAGGACATGACTGGCAAGGGCGTCGGCGGCGCGCTGCTCGCCGAGCTCGTGCGTCGCTGCGAGGCGCTTGGCTACCGCCAGATCGTCGCCGTGATCGGCGACAGCGCCAACGCTGCCTCGATCAACCTGCATGCCGCGTTCGGCTTCCTGCGCGTCGGCACCCTGCGCTCCGTCGGCTTCAAGTTCGGCCGCTGGGCCGACAGCGTGCTCATGCAGAGGCCACTCGGCAGCGGCGACGGCACCCCTCCTGAGGAGGCGGCAACCCAAACCTAGCCCACCGTCAGGACGAGCTTGCCCTTGACCTGGCGCGCCGCCATCAGCTTCAGCGCGTCTGCGGCTTTTGCCAGCGGCATCGTCTGCGAGACGTGCGGGCGGAGCCTACCCTCGCCGTACCAGGCGGCGAGCTGGCGCACGCTCTCGGCGAACTGCCGCGGCTCGCGGCGGGCGAAGTCACCCCAGAAGACGCCCACGATCGAGGCGCCCTTGAGGAGGGCGAGGTTGAGCGGCAGCTTGGGGATCTCGCCGGCGGCAAAGCCGACGACGAGGAGCCGCCCGCGCCAGGCGATGGAGCGGAACGCGGGCTCCGTGTACGCCCCGCCGACCGCGTCATAGACGACGTCGACCCCGCGGCCGTCGGTCAGCACCTTGATGCGCTCGCGCAGGTCCTCGCTCGCGTAGTTGATGCCCGCGTCCGCGCCGTGCTCC
>JAQSVY010000108.1 GCA_029266935.1 Burkholderiales bacterium | reverse complement strand
GAGACCGCGGAGTTGATGCCGATGAACCGGTTGCGGCGCCGGGCGCGCGTGTAGCGCAGGCCGACCGCGAGCTCGTATCGCATGAGCGGGCGAGAATACTACAATCGACCGAGTGGACGCCGACACTTCCCGCGCGCTCGCCGCCCTGATCCGCAAGGAGCGCCTCACGCACCTCGGCACGCTGCGCGGCGGCGCGCCGCTCGTGTCGATGACGCTGTACCTGCCGGCGCCGGACGTCTCGGCGTTCTACCTCCACGTCAGCCGCCTGGCGTGGCACACGCAGGACATGCTGCAGGACGCGCGCGTGGCCCTCTCGATCGCCGAGACCGACGACGGCCGAGCGGACCCTTTTACGTTCATGCGGGTCTCCATCAGAGGAGAAGCATCGCTTCTCCAACAGGAGAATCCTTCCTTGAAGGCCCAGTGGCTAGCGCGATTCCCCGAGCAGGCGATCAACTTCGAGCTCGCCGACTTCTCGTTCTGGAAGATCGCGCCCCGCGACGCGCGATTCGTCGCCGGCTTCGGCAGGATCCACAACCTCTCGGCCGCCGACCTCATTCATTCAGGAGAGTCAAAATGACTGCCCAACCGAAGCTCAAACCCTCCCTCATGCTCGTCGACGGAAAGTGGGAGGCGAGCGCCGACGGGCGCTTCATCCCGGTCGAGAACCCGGCGAAGCGCCAGGCCATCGCGGAGGTCCCGCGCGCGGGCGCCGCCGATATCGATCGCGCGGTGCGCGCCGCCGCCAAGGCCTTCGCCAGCTGGAAGAACGTGCCGCCGCGCGAGCGCGGGCGGCTGCTCATGAAGATCGCCCACAGCATGGAGGCCGAGAGCGAGGCGCTGGCGAAGCTGATCGCCACCGAGACCGGCAATGCGCTGCGCACGCAGTCACGCCCCGAAGCGAAGGGCGCGGCGGACCTGTTCCGCTATTTCGGGGGGCTGGCGAGCGAGCTGAAGGGCGAGACGGTGCCCCTTGGCGAGCACGTGCTCTCCTACACGCGGCGCGAACCGATCGGCGTGGTAGGCGCGGTGATCCCGTGGAACTCGCCGGTGGTGCTGGGGGCGATGAAGATCGCCATGTCGCTCGCCGCCGGCAACACGCTGGTGCTGAAGGCGGCCGAAGACGCGCCGCTCGGCGTGCTGCGCATGGCGGAGCTTTGCGCTGAGCACCTGCCCGCGGGCGTGCTCAACGTCCTCACCGGCTACGGCGAGGAAGCGGGCGCGGCGCTCGTGCAGCACCCGCTCGTGCGCAAGCTTTCGTTCACCGGCTCGACCGAGGTGGGCAAGCTCGTCATGCACGCCGCCGCCGACCGTATCGTGCCGGTATCGCTCGAGCTCGGCGGCAAGAGCCCTTGCGTCGTCTTCCCGGACTCCAACGACGATCGCACCGTGGAGGGCGTGGTGAATGCCATGCGCTTCACGCGCCAGGGCCAGTCGTGCACAGCAGGCTCGCGCCTTTTTCTGCACAAGTCGATCTACGACGAGTTTCTGGAAAAACTGAAGGCAAAACTATCCTCCTTGAAGCTGGGTGACCCGCTCGACGAGGCCACCGACATGGGCGCCATCATCAACCGCAAGCAGTTCGACCGCGTCTGCGGCTACATCGAGGACGGCATGGCGCAGAAGGGCGGGCGCCTGGTCCTGGGCGGGCTGCCGCCCAAGCAGGGGCCACTCGCCGAAGGCTTCTTCGTGCAGCCCACCGTCTTCGCCGACGTGAAGAACGACTGGCGCATCGCGCGCGAGGAGATCTTCGGGCCGGTGCTCGCCGCGATCCCCTGGGAAGACGAGGCCGACGCGGTGCGCATGGCGAACGACAGCCACTACGGCCTCGCCGCCTTCGTCTGGACGCGCGACGTGGCGCGCGCGCTGCGCGTCGCGCACGAGATCGAGTCGGGCTGGGTGCAGGTGAACCAGGGCCTTGGCCAGTCGCCCGGCCATTCCTACGGCGGCTTCAAGCAGAGCGGCATCGGCCGCGAGTTCTCGCTCGAGGGAATGCTCGACAGCTTCACGCAGCGCAAGAGCGTCACCGTCAACCTGAGGGGCTAAGCATGGACGCGCAACAGCTGAAGGCGCTGCAGGCGCCGATCAAGGAGCGCTACCGCAACGAGCCGGGCGCCGCTGTGGTGACGTTGCGCGCTGAGGGACGCATCGGCGAGGGCATCGCCTGCCGCGTCGAAACCGGCCGCGCGCTCGTCGAGGCGGGATTGCACCCCGCCACCGGCGGCAGCGGCACGCAGGCCTGCTCCGGCGACATGCTGCTGGAGGCGCTCGCCGCCTGCGCCGGCGTGACGTTGAAGGCGGTTGGAACTGCTCTCTCAATAAAGATCAATGACGGAAAGGTCACGGCAGAAGGCGATCTCGACTTCCGCGGTACGCTCGGCGTGGCGAAGGACGCGCCGGTCGGCTTCCGCGAGATTCGCCTGCGCTTCGAGCTCGACACCGACGCTTCCGAGGAGCAGAAGAAGAAGCTGATCGAGCTCACCGAGCGCTACTGCGTGGTGCTGCAGACGATCCGCAACGCGCCGGCGGTGCGGGTATCTTCGTGAGCCTGCTGGTCAATATCGACGTCGATGATCTCGAGACCGCCACCCACTTCTATTGCGACGGGCTCGGCCTGAAGATCGGCCGGCGCTTCGACGGCTGGATCGAGCTAGTCGGCGCGTCCGCGCCGATCTACCTTCTGCCGAAGGCGGCCGGCACGCCGGTCTCGCCCGCGAGCAGCCAGGAACGCGACTACCGCCGCCACTGGACGCCGGTGCACCTCGATTTCGCGGTGACCGACATCCGCGCGGCCATCGAGCGCGCGCTGCAGGCCGGGGCGAAGCTCGAGCGCGACGTCACTACGCATGCCTACGGGCTGCTTGCTCTGCTCGCTGACCCGTTCGGCAACGGTTTCTGCCTGATCGAGTTCCGCGGCCGCGGCTACGACGCCATCGCGCTGTGAGGATCTACGGCATCGACTTCACCTGCGCGCCGCGCAGGGCGAAGCCGATCACCGTCGCAGCGGGGGTTCTCAAGGGAAAGGCGCTCCGGCTCGAAGAGCTGATTCCCGTTTACTCCTTTGAAGAATTCGAAGCATTCCTGCGACGACCGGGGCCGTGGGTCGGCGGCTTCGACTTCCCGTTCAGCCTGCCCGCGGAGCTCGCGCGCGATCTCAGCTGGCCGTCGGCGTGGCAGGAACTTGTTGCGCACTGCGCGGCGATGGACCGCGCTGCGTTCAGAAACGCGCTGGATGCCTACCGGAACGCGAGAAAGCCGGGAAGCAAGTATGCCCATCGGGCCACCGACTATCCCGCCGGCTCCTCGAGCCCGATGAAGCTCGTCAACCCGCCGGTCGCGCTCATGTTCCACGAGGGCGCCCGCCGGCTCATTGATGCGGGAGTGAAGATTCCTCTCCTGCGCGACAAGCGCTCCGCGAAGATTGCCCTGGAGGCATACCCGGGCTTGCTCGTGCGCAAGCAGCTCGGCATCCGCGCTTCGTACAAGAGCGATACGCGCGCGCAGCAGACGCCCGCTAGAATGGCGGTCCGCAAGCAGGTCCTTTCCGCCCTCAAGGATGGCCGTCCGCTCGGAATCCGCATTCAGATCGAAAGGAAGCTCGAAAAGCACATCATCGACGACGGCAGCGGCGACCTGCTCGACGCGCTGATCTGCGCAGTGCAGGCGGCGTGGGGGGCGAGGCGGCCGGGCTACGGGCTGCCGGCGGAAGCTTCCGCTGGCGAGGGCTGGATCGTTACTGCTTAGCTGCTTCCTGCCTGGGCACTTCCTGCAACGCCCAGCCCTTGTTCTGCATGCAGAAGTTGGTGAGCCGGCCTTCCTCCATGAACTGGTGGCCGAAGGGGTCGGCGAACGGCCCGTAGGGGTAGACGAGGAAGCGCCGGCCGAGCGGGTCGTGCACCAGCGCCGGCGCCATCGGGTGGTAGAAGATCATGCGCGCGCGCGTCTCCTGCCAGGCCTGCTGCTGGCACTCGTTGAGGTCGGCCTGGAGCTGGCCGGCGGCGGCGTCCTGCTTCACCCACTGCATCGGCGTGCAGGCGGCGAGGAGCAGGGCGGCGAGGGCTGGGAAGACGATCCGCATGACAATTTCGACCTAGAATCGCTGCGCGTGTTCACCGTCTACGGCAAGTCCGACTCGGGTAACTGCTACAAGGTCAAGCTCGCGCTCGAGCAGCTGCGGCTGCCCTACCGCTGGGTCGAAGTCGACTCGACGCGCGGCGAGACGAGGAGCGCGGAGTTCCTCGCCCGCAACCCGAACGGCAAGGTGCCGACGCTCGGCCTCGAGGACGGCAGCTACCTCCCTGAGTCGAACGCCATCCTCTACTACCTCGCCGAGGGCACCGGGCTCCTGCCCGCCGAACGGCTCGGCCGCGCCCGCGTGCTGCAGTGGATGTTCTTCGAGCAGTACAGCCACGAGCCCTACATCGCGGTGGCGCGCTTCATCTGCTACTACCTGCCGCCGGATTCGCCGCGCCGCGCCGAGCTGCCGCGGCTGCAGGAGCGCGGCTACCAGGCCCTCGGCGTGATGGAGCAGCACCTGGGCCAGTCGTCCTTCTTCAGCGGCGCCGGCTACGGCATCGCCGACATCGCGCTCTTCGCCTACACGCACTGCGCCGCCGACGGCGGCTTCGACCTCGCGCGCTACCCGGCGGTCGCCGCCTGGGTGGCGCGCGTGCGCGCCCAGCCGCGCTTCGTGCCGCTTCCGGGCTAGAGATTTTTACTGTATAAAAATCCATGCTCGCGCTGGACGCGCCGCTCGCCATCGTCGACCTGGAGACCACCGGCACGCATGCGGCGGCCGACCGCATCACCGAGATCGCGGTGCTGGAGGTCGACGGCCTCGACGTGGTCTCGGAATGGTCGACGCTCGTCAATCCCGGCAGGACGATCCCGGGCGAGATCCAGGCGCTCACCGGCATCAGCGCCGAGATGGTGCAGCGCGCGCCGCGCTTCGCCGAGCTCGCCGAGGGCCTCTACGAGCGCCTCGCCGGGCGGGTCTTCGTTGCCCACAACGCGCGCTTCGACCGCCGGCTTCAAGTTCCAGGCGAAGACGGTGTGCACCGTGCGCCTGTCGCGGCGCCTCTACCCGCGCGAGCCGCACCACGACCTCGACAGCGTCATCGCCCGCCACGGCATCGATTGCCGCGCCCGCCATCGCGCGCTGGGCGACGCCGACGCGCTGCTGCAGTTCCTGCGCCTGGCCATGGAAGAGCACGGCGAGGAAGTGGTGGCGGTCGCGGCGCGCCAGGTGGCGAAGCACACGGTGCTGCCGCCGCACCTCGACCGCGCCCTGATCGATGCCATCCCGGAGGCCTGCGGCGTCTATCTCCTTTATGGGGAAGGTCTTCTCTACGTCGGTAAAAGCTGCAACATGCGCCAGCGCGTGCTGCAGCACTTCTCCAGCCGCTCGACCTGGGCATCGCGCGTGCAGCGCATCGAGTGGCGCCGCACCGCGGGCGAGCTCGGCGCGCTGCTGCGCGAGGCGCGGCTCGTCAAGGAGCTCGCGCCCGAGTTCAACCGGCGCCTGCGCCGAACGCACGAGATCCACGGCTTCGTCTTCGACGGCACGCGCCTTCGCCTGGTGCGCTGCGCGGACCTCGAGCCCGACGCCGCCGCCTGCCTGATCGGCCCCTGGCGCTCGCGCGCCGCCGCGATGAAGGCGCTGCGCGCTCTCGCCGACGAGCACCGGCTCTGCCTGCAGGCGCTCGGCTTCGAGACGCGCTGCTTCCGGCGCCAGATCGCGCGCTGCGCCGGAGTCTGCGCCGGGGCGGAAAGCATCCACGCGCACCAGGCGCGCCTCGCCGCCGCGCTCGCGCCGCTCAAGGCCGCCGACTGGCCGCACCGCGGCGCGCTCGGCGTGGTCGAGACCGACCGAGAGCGCGATGCGACCGAGGTGCACGTGGTGGACCGCTGGTGCTACCTCGGCACCGCGCAATGCGATGCCGACGTCGCCGAGCTCCTCGAGGGCGAGCGCCGGGCGCGCTTCGACTACGACCACTACCGCATCCTCGCCCGCCACCTCGCACGCCCGGGCGTGCGCGTCGTGCCCCTTCCCGCCTGATGCACTGCGAGCTCGTCGTGCCAGGCCTCTTTGCCGCAGCGGCGGCGACGCGGGCGCCGGCGCTCGAGCTCCTGCTCGCGCGCGGCCGCCGGCGCGGTGCCGATTCGCAGCGGCTCGAAGGCTGGCTGCGCGAGGCATTCGAGCTCGGGGAGCTACCGCTCGCTGCCGGCGCATTCACGATTTCAGATGCAGGAGAGGCTTTCTGGGCGCGCGCGGACCCGGTGCACCTTCGCCTGATGCGCGACCGGCTGATCCTCGTCCCAGCCGCGGCGTTCTCAATTTCCGCCGCCGAGGCCTCGGCGCTGTGCGAAGCGCTCAACCGGCATTTCGCGACGCTCACCTTCGAGCCGGTCGAGCCGTCGCGCTGGTGCGTTCGCCTCGCCGAAGATCTCCAAGGTGTTTCAACTGAAAATCCCCTGGATCTCGCCGGGCGCGAAGTGGGCCTCGCCATGCCGGCGGCCGGCCACCAGCTCGTCAACGAGGCGCAGATGCTGCTGCACGCGCATCCGCTGAACGACGCGCGCGAGGCGCGCGGCGAGCCCGCGGTGAACAGCGTCTGGGTGTGGGGCGCCGGCCGCGCGCCGCGTGTGCCGCCGGCGCCCTGGCAGTCGGTGAGCGCCGACGATCCGGTGGCGCTAGGCCTCGCGCGCGCGGCCGGCAGCCGCCAGCGCACGCTGGCCGGGGCCGCGGCCGCCTGGCTCGAGCGCTCCCCCGAGGAAGGCCGGCACCTCGTCGTCCTCGATGCCCTGCGCGCGCCGCTCGCGCTCTCGCAGCAGACTGAATGCCGTGCAGTGCTCGAGGCGCTAGAGCGCGACTGGTTCGCGCCGCTCCTCGGCGCGCTGCGCGCGGGCCGCGTCGGCATGGTGACGGTGCACGTCCCCGGGGGCGGCGAGCGATCCTCCTTCGAGACGATCCGCGGCGACCTGCGCCGCTTCTGGCGCCGGCCGCGCGCGCTGGAGCACTACGCATGAAGATCGTCGAAAGGAGGTTCTCGGACGTTCACAGAAAGAATTTAGTTTTAGAAGGAATTCATCCGCTGCTGGCGCGGCTGTATGCGGCGCGCAGCATCCGCTCGGCGGCGGAGCTGCGCTACGAGCCGGGCGGCCTTCTCTCGCCAAGATCGATGCGCAGCATCGAAGCCGCGGCGAGGCTGCTCGCCGACGCCATCGAGGCCGGCAAGCGGCTGCTCATCGTCGCCGACTACGACGCCGACGGGGCCACCGCCTGCGCGGTCGGCATGCGCGCCCTGCGCGCCTTCGGGGCCAACGTCGACTACCTCGTGCCCGACCGCTTCAAACTCGGCTACGGCCTGACGCCGGAGCTCGTCGACATCGCCGCGCAGTCAAAGCCCGATGTGCTGATCACGGTGGACAACGGCATCGCCAGCGTCGACGGCGTGGCGCGCGCCGCGAGCCTCGGCATCGCCACGCTCATTACCGACCATCACCTTCCCGGCGCCCAGCTCCCCGACGCCGCGTGCATCGTCAACCCGAACCAGCCCGGCTGCGACTTCCCGTCGAAGGCGATTGCTGGCGTCGGCGTGATGTTCTACGTGATGCTGGCCTTGCGAGCGGAACTAAGAGACAGAAAGCAGCTTGAAACCGACACAAATCTTGGCGCGCTGACCGACCTCGTCGCGCTCGGCACCGTGGCCGACGTGGTGGCGCTCGACGCCAACAACCGAAACCTCGTCTCGCAAGGGCTGAAGCGCATCCGCGCCGGAAAGGCGCAGCCGGGCATCGCCGCACTGCTGCGCGCCGCCGGGCGGCCCGCCGCGGAAGCTTCCAGCTTCGACCTCGGCTTCGTCGCCGGGCCGCGCCTCAACGCCGCCGGGCGGCTGGCCGACATGCGCCTGGGCATCGAATGCCTGATCACCGACGACGAGGCGCGCGCCGCCAACAGCGCGCAGGCGCTCGACACGCTCAACCGCGAGCGGCGCAGGATCGAAACGCAGATGCTTGAGCAGGCCGTTCAGGAGCTACAAAAACTGGAAGGTCAGGAACAGACCAGCTTTTTCTCTGCGACATGGCACGAAGGCGTGGTCGGCATCCTCGCCTCGCGCCTCAAAGATCGCCTGCACCGTCCCGTGGTGTGCTTCGCGCGCGGCGCCGACGGCGTCAATCTCAAGGGCTCGGGGCGCTCGATCCCCGGCCTGCACCTTCGCGACTGCCTCGATCTCGTTTCCAAGCGCGAGCCGGGGCTCATCCTGCGCTTCGGCGGCCATGCGCAGGCCGCCGGGCTGACGATTTCCGAGAGCGGCTACGAACGCTTCACGCGCGCCTTCGAGCGCGCGGTGGACGAGCTCCTTCCCGCAGAGGCGCGCACGCGCACCGTCGAGACCGACGGCAGCCTGGATGAATCGCATTGCACGCTGCAGGTCGCGCGCATGCTGGAGGCGGAGATCTGGGGCCAGGGCTTCCCGCAGCCGGTCTTCTGCGATACATTCGCCGTGGAAAGCCAGCGCGTCGTCGGCGAGCGGCACCTGAAGCTCAGGCTCGTAAAGGACGGCCGGCGCTACGAAGCGATGCGCTTCGGCGCGCTCGATCCCCTCCCCGCCCGCGCGCGCGCCGCCTACCGCCTCGCCGTCAACGAATTCAACGGGCTCAAGTCCGTGCAGCTCAACGTGGAGCACTTCGAATCATGATTCGATTCTTGTTAAGTGGAATAGTGTTCTGCGCGCTGCAGGCCGTAGCGGCAGATGTGCAACCGGTAAAGAACGCCGGGCCCTACGTGCCCTCGCCGCAGAGCGTCGTGTCCGACATGCTGCGTTATGCCGACGTCGGCCCGGGCGACTTCCTTGTCGACCTCGGCTCGGGCGACGGGCGCATCGTGCTCACCGCCGCCAAGGTGTTCGGCGCGCGCGGCTTCGGCGTCGAGATCAAGGACGAGCTGGTGAAGCGCGCCAACGAGGCGGCGAAGCTCGAGGGCCTCGCCGAGCGCGTGGAGTTCATCAAGGCGGACCTCTTCAAGACCGACATCTCGCAGGCTACCGTGATCACCATGTACCTGCTCCCCGACACGGTGAACCTCCTCAAGGAGAAGTTCCTCGCCGAGCTCAGGCCCGGCACCCGCATCGTGTCGCACGACTACCCGCTCACGGGCTGGATCCCGGAGAAGTACGTGCAGATGGAGCTGGAAGACAAGGTGCAGATCAGCGGCGTCACCACCACGCTCATCTACCTCTACGTGGTGCCGGCCAAGGTGCAGGGGCAGTGGAAGGCTTCCATGCCCCCGGCCGTGAGCCGCGCGCCGGCGACGCTCCTGCTCAAGCAGCAGCTCACGCGCGTCTCGGGCAGCGCGCGCCTCGACGGCCGCGACATCCCACTCGAGGACGTACGCCTGCGCGGCGACCGCATCACCTTCAAGCTTGCCGGCCGCAAGGGCGAGTTCAGCGGGCAGATCAAGGGCAGAAGCATCGAGGGCATGCTCGACGGCAAGACGCCCTGGAGCGCCACGCTCGGCGGATGAAGCTGCGCCTCGCGTCGGGGAAGGTGGCTGTAATCCTGGAATTGCTGGATACCCCTACAGCGAAGGCAGTTTTCGCCGCCGCGCCGTTCGAGTCGCGCGCGCAGACGTGGGGCGAGGAGGTCTACTTGACCACGCCAGTGAGCGCCAAGCTCGACTCCGATGCGCGCCAGGTTGTCGACCCCGGCACGGTCTGCTTCTGGACCGAGGGCGACGCGCTCGCCCTGCCCTACGGCCGCACGCCGATGTCGACCGATGCCCGGCCGAAGCTCGCCAATCCCTGCAATGTCTTGGGGAAGGTAATCGGCGATCCGGAGATGCTTTCCAAGATAAAAGCAGGAACGACTGTAAAAGTGGAGCGCGCCTGATGGAGCGGAAGCGCGTCAATTCCTCCAAGCTGCGCTCGGTCGGCTACGACGAGAAGACGCGCACGCTGGAAGTCGAGCTGTCGAACGGCCAGGTCTACCAGTACGTCGGCGTCTATCCCGAGGTCTACCGCCGCTTCATGGCGGCACCCAACCCGACGTCCTTCTTTGACGACAAGATCGCCGAGGAATACACCCCGAAGCCGGTAAAATAGCCGGCAAGAAATTCCAAGGGAGGATCGATGCGGATCACCGCATGGCTGGCCGCGCTTGGGCTCATAGCAAGCTGCATGACTGCATCGGCCGCCCCTGGCGCCGCCGAGGCGCGCGGGATCGACAACGTCGGCCTGCGCTCGGTCGCCGGCTGGCTGCGCACGCACGGCGCGAACGGCTTCCTCGGCGCCGACGTCGCCGATGCCATCGGGATCCGGCGCGGCGCGGCCGAGGAGCCGCTGCCGGCGCGCCAGCGCGGCTTCCGCAACGACGAGGTGCTGAGGATCGCGCAGATCCCGGCCGACGAGGGGCGCGACTTCGTGCTCTTCATGGTGCAGCAGCCCGACGACCAGGTGTTCTTCTACTTCTCCACGGTGCGCGAGGGCCTGAAGAAGGCCTTCGTCTCCATCCCCAGCAAGAACCTCGTCGCGCCCCTCGAGCGCTACGAGGCGGAGCGGAACTTTCGCTCGGAACTGCTGTATTGGGAAGACAAGGCCGCGACCCGCTAATGGAAGCCGAACGCATCAACCAGATCGCCTCGAGCCTCACCGACCTGCAGGCGCGGTCGGCGGAGCT
>JAQSVY010000107.1 GCA_029266935.1 Burkholderiales bacterium | reverse complement strand
GTCGTCGTGCGCCATGGCGAAGTTGATCGCCTCGATGCGCTGCTGGTACTCCTTCTTGTCCATCGCGCTGTGGGAGCGCCCGATCGTATGGCTCGACTTGAGTCCCAGCCCCGCCTCGAGCGGGTCGATGAAGGTCTCGAAGAAGTCGAGGAAAAGCGCGTCGGCGCGGCGGATCACCTGCCGCACGTCCTGGTTCACCAGCGTCGAGAACACCACCGGTGTGCCGCCGCCGTTGGCGGCCTCGGCCTGGATGCGCGCGAGGCAATCCTCGGCCTTCTCTGCGCTGTCGATGAAGGGCAGGGTGACCTGCTTGAAGTCGACGCCCTCGAACTGCGTGAGCAGGCTGTGGCCGAGCATCTGCGCCGTGATGCCCGTGCCGTCAGAGACGAAGAAAACGGTGCGGCGCTGATCCATGGCCGATAAAATACACTCCTGCCGGTGAGAATCTAATCCTGCCAGTGAGAATCTAGCCCGAGATGCGCGTAGCGTGGCTCAAAGACCTCCGGATGGCGAACCTCGACCAGGTCGGAGGGAAAAACGCCTCGCTGGGCGAGATGATCGGCGGCCTCGCCGCTGCCGGGATCCGGGTGCCGGGCGGCTTCGCCACCACCGCGGACGCCTTCCGCGAATTCCTCTCCGCCGGGGCACTGGACAAGAAGATCGAGGGGCGCCTCGCCGCGCTCGATACCGGCGATGTCAGGGCGCTCGCCGCGTGCGGCGCGGAAGTTCGGTCCTGGATCGAGGCGCAGCCCTTTCCTGTCGATCTTGAAAGAGATTTAAGGTCGCATTTTCAATACCTTGAGAAACAAACCTCAAGCGATATCTCGTTTGCGGTCCGCTCCTCAGCGACGGCGGAGGACCTCCCGGACGCCTCGTTCGCCGGGCAGCAGGAGACCTTCCTCAATATCCGCGGCATCGAGCACGTTCTGCAAGCAATCCGACACGTCTACGCGTCCCTCTACAACGACCGGGCAATCTCGTACCGCGCGCACCAGGGCTTCGCGCATGCGGGCGTGGCGCTCTCGGCGGCCGTGCAACAGATGGTGCGCAGCGACCTCGGCGCGAGCGGGGTGCTCTTCACGCTCGATACCGAGTCGGGCTTCCGCGACGTCGTCTTCATCACCTCGGCGTACGGCCTGGGCGAGATGGTCGTCCAGGGTGCGGTCAACCCGGATGAGTTCTACGTGCACAAGCCGATGCTTGAGCGCGGCCGCCCGGCCATCGTGCGTCGTGCCCTCGGCTCGAAGCTGCAGAAGATGGTGTTCGGGCCTTCCGCCCAGGCAGGCCGGTCGACTAAAGTCATCGATGTCGAGGAAGTCGAACGAAACCGGTTCTCGCTCACCGACCCCGAGGTGCTGGAGCTGGCGCGTTACGCCGTGACGATCGAGAAGCACTACGGCCGGCCGATGGACATCGAGTGGGCGAAGGACGGCGCCGACGGGCGCATCTACGTGCTGCAGGCGAGGCCCGAGACGGTCAAGTCGCGCAGCCACGACGTCGAGGAGCGCTATGCCCTCAAGGGCAGCTCGCGGGTGCTGGTGAGCGGCCGCGCCATCGGGCACAAGATCGGCAGCGGCACGGTGCGCCTGGTGCCCGACGCCTCGCAGATGCACAAGGTGAAGGAGGGCGACGTGCTGGTGACCGACATGACCGACCCGAACTGGGAGCCGGTGATGAAACTCGCCGCCGCCATCGTCACCGATCGGGGAGGGCGCACCTGCCATGCGGCGATCATCGCCCGCGAGCTCGGCATTCCGGCGGTGGTGGGCTGCAGCGAGGCCACCCGTCGCCTCAAGGACGAGCAGGCGGTCACGGTGTCCTGCGCCGAAGGTGACACCGGCAACGTCTACGAGGGCTTGCTGCGCTTCGAGGTCTCGACCCGCGAGCGCGGCGAGATGCCGCGCATCGGCGTGAAGATCGCCATGAACGTCGGCAACCCGGAGCTTGCCTTTGACTTCGCCCAGCTGCCCAACGCTGGCGTCGGCCTGGCCCGGCTGGAGTTCATCATCAACAACGAGATCGGCGTCCACCCGCGGGCCTGCCTCGAATATCCGAATCTCCCTGAGCCGATAAAGACTGAACTTCAAAAGCGGGCGCGGGGCTACCCAGACCCCACGACCTTCTTCCGCGAGAAGATGGTCGAGGGGGTGGCGACCATTTGCGCCGCCTTCTGGCCCAAGCCGGTGATCGTGCGCCTTTCGGACTTCAAGTCGAATGAGTACAAGAAGCTGCTGGGCGGCGAGCGCTACGAGCCCGACGAGGAGAACCCGATGCTCGGGCTGCGCGGCGCCTCGCGCTATCTCGCGGAGAGCTTCCGCGAATGCTTCGAGCTCGAGTGCGCGGCGATGCGCAAGGTGCGCGACGAGCTCGGCCTGACCAACCTGGAGCTGATGGTGCCGTTCGTGCGCACCGTCAGCGAGGCCGAAAACGTCCTGGCGCTTCTCAGGGAGAACCACCTCGAAAGGGGTGTAAACGGCCTGCGCATCGTCATGATGTGCGAGCTGCCCTCCAACGCGCTGCTCGCCGAGGAGTTCCTCGAGCACTTCGACGGCTTCTCGATCGGCTCGAACGACATGACGCAGCTCGCCCTGGGCCTTGACCGCGACTCCGGCCTCGTCGCCGGGAGCTTCGATGAGCGCGACCCGGCGGTGAAGATGCTGCTTGCAATGGCGATCCGCGCCTGCCGCAAGCACGGCAAGTACGTCGGCATCTGCGGCCAGGGCCCATCCGACCATCCGGACCTCGCGCGCTGGCTGGTGGAGCAGGGCATCGAGAGCCTCTCGCTCAACCCCGACACCGTGGTCTCGACCTGGATGGCGCTCGCCGAGGCGCCGGCGCCGCAGAAGCACTCAGCCGCGGCGTAGCAGCCTCTGCTTCTCGCGGTTCCATTCCTTCTCGCGCTCCGCGGCGCGCTTGTCGTGCTTGAGCTTGCCGCGCGCCAGCGCGATCTCGATCTTCACCCGCCCCTTGCTGTAGTGCAGGTCGAGCGGCACCAGCGTATAGCCGCGCTGCTCGACCTTGCCGATGAGGCGCCGGATCTCCTCGGCGTGCAGCAGGAGCTTGCGCGTGCGCCTCGGGTCGGGCGTGTAATGGGTGGACACGGTGGGCAGCGGGCTGATGTTGGCGCCGATCAGGAAGATCTCCCCGGCGCGCACCATCACGTAGGCCTCGCCGATCGTGGCGCGGCCGGCGCGGATCGCCTTCACCTCCCAGCCCTCGAGGGCGAGCCCGGCCTCGTAGCGCTCCTCGATGAAATAGTCGTGCGAAGCCTTGCGGTTCTGGACGATCGACATTCGCCGTGAAGACTATCACCCGGTCCGCCATCGTGCCGCACAGCGCCGAGGCGATGTACGCGCTGGTCGAGGACATCGAGTCCTACCCGCGCTTCCTCCCCTGGTGCGCGGAGGCAACCGTGCACGAACGCCATCCGGGCGAGACGCGCGCCACGCTGGCCGTGAGTCTGTCCGGCCTGCGCCAGTCGTTCACCACGCGAAACGAGAACCAGCCCGGCGAGGCGATCGACATGCGCCTGGAACGCGGGCCATTTCGCGCCTTCTTCGGCGCCTGGCGCTTCCGACCGCTCTCGGCGCACAGCTGCGAGATCGAGTTCACCCTCGAGTACGAAATGGCCAGCCGGCCGCTGGGCAAGCTCCTCGAGCCGCTCTTCGACCGCATCGCCAACACCATGGTCGACGCCTTCACGCGCCGCGCCGACGAGGTGCACGGTGGCGCTTAAGGTCGAGGTGGTGACGGCATTTCCGCGAAAGGAAACCGTCGTGACCACCGAGCTGCCCGAGGGCTCGACGGTGCGAGACGCGCTGTTGAAAGCCCGCGTGAAGTTCGATCCGGGATTCCTGGGCGTTTTCGGGGAGCGGGCTACCCCGGATACCAAGCTGGCGGACGGCGACCGGATCGAAGTCTATCGCGCGCTGAAGTTGGATCCGAAGGAAGCGCGCCGGCGGCGCGCGGGGCGCTAACGGCTTACTTGCACCACTCCTGCACGGCCTGCCGGGCGCGCGCCTGCTCCTGCGCGACCTGGTTCTCGTCCAGATACTCGCGCTCGCCCTTGCTGTCGGTGCGGGAGATGCGCTGCCCGCTCTGGACGGTGCGCAGGTAATCCTGGGCGCGCGCGCAATTCTCCTTCTTGGTCTGCGCGTCGCGGGCGGCGAGCTCCTGCTTCTCGCGGTCCTTCTGCGCTTCTGCCTGTCGCTTGCGGGCTTCCGCGGCTTTTTCGGCCGGCGTGAGCGGGCCCTTGGCATCCTTCGCCGCGGGCGGCGGTGCGGAAGGTGTCGTCGGGGCCCTGAGTCGCGTGGCGTCCACCCCGGGCGGCGGGACGTCGCCATAGCGAGTTCGCCCGTCCTTGTCCACCCACTTGTACTGCTGTGAGAGCGCTGCGCCCGAAAGCACCAGGAACGCGGCCGTGACGAGGATGCGTTTCATGGAAGCCAGTATAATACGGCTTTGCGAGCCCAGAACATGCGGGTAATAGAGAAGGCGCTGACCTTCGACGACGTTCTGCTTCTCCCCGCTCACTCGCGCGTCCTGCCGCGGGAAGTTTCCCTGAAAACCCGCCTCACCCGCACGCTAGAGCTGAACATCCCGCTCGTCTCCGCCGCCATGGACACGGTCACCGAGGCGCGCCTTGCGATCGCCATGGCTCAGGAAGGCGGCATCGGCATCGTACACAAGAACCTCACCCCTGCGGCGCAGGCGTCCGAGGTGGCCAAGGTGAAGCGCTTCGAGTCGGGCGTGCTGCGCGACCCGATGACGGTGCACCCCGAGATGACGGTGCGCGAGGTGATGGAGCTGCAGCGCGCTCACAAGATCTCCGGCTTCCCGGTGGTGAAGAATGGAAGAGTGGTCGGAATCGTCACCAACCGCGACCTGCGCTTCGAGGCGCAGCTCGACCAGCCGGTGAAGGCGATCATGACACCGCAGCGGAAGCTCATCACCGTGCGCGAGGGCGCGAGCCGCGAGGAGGCGATCGCCCTCATGCACAAGCACCGCCTTGAGCGCGTGCTGGTCGTCGACACCGAGTTCCAGCTTCAGGGCCTCGTCACGGTGAAGGACGTGCTCAAGGAAAGCGCGCACCCCAATGCCTGCAAGGACGCGCACGGGAAGCTCCGCGTCGGCGCCGCAGTCGGCGTGGGCGAGGGCACCGAGGAGCGCGTCGCGGCGCTGGTGGAGGCCGGCGCCGACGTCCTGATCGTCGACACCGCACACGGCCACGCCCAAGGCGTGCTCGACCGTGTGAAATGGATCAAGAGCAATTTTGCCAAGATGGAGGTCATCGGCGGGAACGTCGGCACGGGAGATGGCGCCAAGGCGCTCGTCGACCACGGCGCTGACGGCGTCAAGGTCGGGATCGGTCCCGGGTCCATCTGCACCACGCGCATCGTCGCGGGGGTGGGCGTGCCGCAGATCACCGCCATCCAGAACGTTGCCGCCGCCCTCGAGCGCTCGGGGGTGCCGCTCATCGCCGACGGCGGTATCCGCTATTCGGGGGACGTGGCCAAGGCGCTCGGCGCCGGGGCGCACACGGTGATGCTCGGCTCTCTCTTCGCCGGCACCGACGAGTCGCCGGGCGAGATCGAGCTCTTCCAGGGCCGCTCCTACAAGTCCTACCGCGGCATGGGCTCGCTCGGGGCGATGCAGAAGGGCGCCGCCGACCGCTACTTCCAGGACTCGGAGATGAACGT
>JAQSVY010000367.1 GCA_029266935.1 Burkholderiales bacterium | reverse complement strand
TCGTCCGCGGTGCGGCAGGTGACGTAGACGGTCTTCCCGGGCAGCAGGCGCTGGTCGAGGAGCTCCAGCCGATCGCCTTTCCAGCGGATCGGCTCAACCGCTTCCGTCATCAGACGACCCGCTCGTTCCCGCCGTCGACCGGGACCTGCGCCGCGGTGGTCTTGGCGAAGAGCGGCCCGCACATCTCTGCGGCGAGCTCCGCCACGTCCTTCGAGGACACCTCCCGGCGCAGCAGATTGTTCTTCTTGTACTGCTCGACGGTGAGGCTGTACGCCTTAGCGCGCTGCGCAAGCACTTCTTGGGTCCACAGTGCCGTGTCGAACACCTGGTTGGGGTGCAGCGAGTTGATGCGGATGCCGTCCTTCGACCACTCGAGCGCGGCAACTCGCGCGAGCTGGTTGAGCGCCGCCTTGGAAGCGGAGTAGGCGGCGGCGCCCGGCCCGGGCGCGGGCACGTTCTTCGAGCCGATCACCACGATGCGGCCGCTTCGCGGCGCGAGCTTGAGGAGCGGATGGCAGGCTTGCATCACCAGCAGATTCGCTTCCACGTTCACCGCCATGGCGTTGCGCCAGCTCTCGGCGCCGATATCCTCGATCGCCTGGGAGGAGGGGAAGATGCCGGCGTTGAGGACCAGCATGTCCACGCCGCCGAAATGCTTTATCGCTTTATCCAAGGCAAGCTGAATTGCCTTGGCATCGGTGAGATCGCAGGTGACACCCAGGACGTCAGGCCGCTTCCATAGCGCCTCGATGGCGGGGTTTCGGTCGAGCCCGACGACCGCCGCGCCGCGCTTGAGGTAGGCCTCGACGCAAGCCTTGCCGATCCCGGAGGCGGCGCCGGTCACCACGGCCACCTCGCCGGTGAAGATCGGTGGCGACCCGCCCTTGCGCAGCTTGGCCTGCTCGAGGTCCCAGTATTCGATGTCGAAGGTGTGCTTCTGCTCGAGCGCGCGCCAGCCGCCGAGGGCCTCGGCGCGCAGGATCACGTCGATGGTATGGTCGTAGAGGTCTTCGACGATCAGCGTGTCGCGCACAGTGCGGCCGGCGGCGACGAAGCCGAGCTCGGGGTCGAGCGCCATGCGCGGCGCCGTATCCAGCATGGTCTTCGCCTCGCCGGTCCTTCGCGCATTCTCTTCAAAATACTTGCGATACCGCCGCGCATAGGCGGCTACATCGCGCCCGAGCATCGGGAAGGGCTTGGTGCGGATCACGTGGTCCGGCGTCGCCGGCCCCTGCAGCGTCAGTTTCTCCAGGTCGCGGCGCTGCGCGAAGCCGAGGAACTTCGAACTGTCGTTCACCTTGAGCAGCATCGGGAAGCCGGCCTGGTCGGACATCGCGCGGCGCAGCTTGGCCACGTCTTCTCTTATGAAGGAACTTCCTTCTGCAGACCCGTAGTCGATGTGCCAGGCCTTCTTGCGGTAGGGGATCACCACGACCCGGTCGCCGTAGATCTCGCGGATGCGCCTGTCGCCCTCGGGGGCGTTCGACACCGAAAGCACCGCATCGGCGTGCGTGTGGTCGACGTAGCGGTGCGGCAGGATGGCGTGCAAGATGGTTTCGACCGAAGGCGAGGGGGCGCCCGCGCGCAGCATGTGCGTGTTGAGTTCGTTCACCATCTGCGGGTCGGGCAGGCTCTTCAGGGCGGCGAGCCGCCGCACGTAGCCGAGCGTGACCGGCGAGAAGCCGGCGGGCTCGATGGTCTCGAGGTCCCAGCCGCTGCCCTTCACGTAGAGGACGTCCTCTTCCTCGCCGAAGAGATTCTCCTCGCGCAGCTTGACCGAGGTATTGCCGCCGCCGTGCAGGACCAGGGACTTGTCGCGCCCGAGAAGCCTCGAGGTGTACACGCGCGGCCCGAGCGGGCCGGAAAACTGCGCCGCTTCGGCGTCGCTCCAGAGGCTTCTCATGCGCCGATTATACTTTTCGCCTGGAATGGAAACTGAGCTGCTCATCGAACTGCTTCCATGGGAGCGCGCGCGCGAGCTGGCTTCGCCGATCCGCTTCGCGGTGTTCGTGCACGAGCAGCGCGTGCCGGCCGAGATCGAGATGGACACGATGGATCAGGAATGTCTTCACGTGCTCGCGTTCCATGGGCCTGCAGCGGTGGGTACCGGGAGACTCCTCCCTGACGGCCACATCGGGCGCATGGCGGTGCTCAAGGCGTTCCGTAACCGCGGCGTCGGCGCCGCCATGCTGAAGCGCCTCATCGAGGCGGCGCGGGCTCGCGGCGACCGCGAGGTCGCGCTCTCGGCGCAGGTGCACGCGGTGCGCTTCTACCGCGCCCACGGCTTCGTGGAGGAGGGTGCCGAGTACGAGGAGGCCGGCATCCCTCACCAGGCGATGCGCCTTAGCCTCTAGAATTCGAATCGCGCCGTTTCGCCCGCGGTGCCGTCCGCGCCATAGGTCCGCTCCGCATAGCGCACCCGCCCGTCCCCGGCCTTCAGAAAAATGGTCGAGCAGCGGGTGCCGTACTGCGGGTTGACAATCCTCGCCGGTTCCAGGGTACCGAAGAGCGGCTCGATGCCCGGCGCAACGTCGAGCACGGCGCGGAAGCGCGCCTTGTCGGGCTCCACTTCCGGCGAATCGAGCAGCAGATTCCCCAGACCGTAGATCCCGGGCTCGAGGCACCGCGGCGCGCCGTCGCGGTTCGACATCCACCACAGCTCCTCGCCGTCGCACGCGAGCAGATTGAAGCCACTGTACTTCTCGGGGGAAAGGCTCTTCATGTACTCCCCGGCGGCCAGACTGTTTTCAAGAAACCTCGTCACTAGCGCCCCTCTGGACTCCGCGGCGGAGGGCTCGCGCGCGCCGCGGTAGTTGGTCACCGCGGCGAAGCGGCCGGAGCGCGCCACGCCCATCCAGGTGCCCAAGGCCTCGAGGTCGCGCCCGGCGAGGATGGCGGGGCGGTCCGCCCAGAACGCGACGACCGCGGCCGGGCGGGCATGGAACTCGTCGCGATTGGCGGCGACCGCCAGCGCGAGTTCCGGATGCGATTGCCAGGCAAGAAGGATCAGGCACATACGAACCGCTCGACGCGTCGCTCGAGGCCGAGCTTCGCGCCTTCGCGCTCCATCAGCG
>JAQSVY010000106.1 GCA_029266935.1 Burkholderiales bacterium | reverse complement strand
GCTCGCCGTCCTCCTCGTCGATCTAGACCGCTTCAAGCACGTGAACGATACGCTGGGCCACGAGGCCGGCGACACGCTGCTTCAGGTTGCGGCGCGGCGGTTCTACAACTGCCTGCGAGAGACCGACACGATGGCCCGGCAGGGGGGCGACGAGTTCGTGGTGCTGATGGACGAGCTTTCGGATCGCCAGCAGATTACCCGCGTATCGCAGAGGATTCTGGACGCCATGGTCGAACCCTTCCTCATCGAAGGGCAGGAAATCCATGTCACCGCCAGCATCGGCATCACGGTCTACCCGGATGACGGCAGGACCCTGCTGAGGAACGCGGATATCGCGCTCTACCGCGCCAAGGGGAAGGGCGGGAACAACTACCAGTTCTATTCGGCGCAGATCGACAACTATTCCCACGAGCGCCTGGCGCTGGAATCCGGCCTGCGCCGCGCGCTGGAGCGCGACGAATTGAGGCTGCACTATCAGCCCAAGGTGGACCTCGCCGCCGGCCATATCTGCGGAATGGAGGCGCTGCTGCGCTGGCAGCATCCGCAGATGGGGCTGGTCGCGCCGGACCGGTTCATTGCGATCGCCGAGGAGAGCGGCCTCATCCGGCCGATTGGCGCCTGGGTGCTGAAGACCGCGTGTATGCAGAACCGGGCGTGGCAGCGGCAGGGTATGCGGCGCTTTCCCGTTGCGGTCAACCTGTCGCCTTGCCAGTTCGCCGAAGAAAGTCTTCTCGATGACATCAAGTCGGCGCTCGCTGATTCAGGGCTGGAACCGTCGGATCTGGAACTCGAGATCACCGAGAGCATGGTCATGAATGAGCCCGAGCAGGCGGTCAACACGCTGCGCCGGCTGAAGGATCTCGGAATGCGCATAGCGATCGACGACTTCGGCACCGGTTATTCGTCGCTCGCGTACCTGAAGCGCTTCCCGGTCGACTGCGTAAAGGTGGATCGCTCCTTCGTCGAGGATATCCCGCAGGACGTGGACAGCATGGCGATCGCCAAGGCGATCATCGCCATGGCGCATAGCCTGCGCCTCAAAGTGGTGGCCGAGGGAGTCGAAAGCGAAGAGCAAATTAGCTTCTTGCGCGGCGAGAGGTGCGACGAGATACAAGGGCACTATTTCAGCGCGGCGCGCGCCGCAGGCGAGATTCCTGGAATCATGCGCAAGACCTTGCGGCGGGGCTCGACGGTTGTCCTTGCGGAGCGTCGTCTCAGGGCATTGGCCTAGGTCCGCATCTTGACCGGCCTGCCGACCGCCTTGCAGGTCGGCACATTGTCGAGCTCGGACGACGACCAATCGCGAGTCAAAACGGCCGCTCGAGCTTGCGCGGCAGCTGTCCGACGAAGCGATCGAACGCCAGCGGCTCGAGCCACTCCCACGCGCCGAGCCCGATGCCCGCGAGCCCGCTGGCCACCAGGATGAAACCCGCCAACGACATCGGCAGGTGCACCAGGAGCGTCCACGCGAAGCCCCGGCGCCCCTGCGGATTGAGCATCATCAGCGCGCCAACACCGATGAGGAGCAACCCCACCGCGACGAGCACCGGCGCGGGGCGGCGCGCCAGGTAAGCCAGCGTCGCGTGCCATTGCCCGTCGGCGAGAAGGTAGGCCGTGGCGATCACCCCGGCGCCGACGAGCAGCGCCATCATCCCGACGATCATCGCGGGCGCGCCTGCATAGGCCTCGTAGGCATCCTCCGAGGCGCGAAAACACATGCGGCGCGTGGCCATGGCCTCGATGCCGCCGAGCACAAGGCCGGCACCGATCAGGAACACGCCGAGATGAAAGCCCTTGGGCAGCGCGAAGAACTGACCGGCGATCATGGCGATGACGCCGATGATCACCGCGGAATACTCGATGAACGCGATTAATCGCACTTCGGCGACAGTTTAGCCAGGCGCTTGGCGCCTTGCTGAAAGGCACCTTGCGCGGCGATTGCCAAGTCTAAAGGAAAGGCTCCGCGCGCTGCAGCAGCTCGTCGAGCCCCGGCTCGCTGGGGTCGAGGGGCTTGCCGGGGTGGATGATGGAAACCTGGCAGGCCTCTGCGGCTTCGACCAGCTCGCGGTAGGTGCCGGCCTTCGCGTCGGCGAGCATGGCCTGCTTGTTCGCGTCGTAGACGAACATGCGTTTGTTGATCTTCACGCACTCTTCGCAGGTGGTGCAGCGCGCGGTCTCGATGTAGGGGGCGTCTGGCGCAGGGGTCTTTTCGGGCTCGGGGACGGCTGCGGACGGTGCAGGGACAGCTGGGGGTTTTTCGGCCGCAGGCGAAGGCGCCGGCGCTGCCGGCGCCGCGCGGCGCGCGAGGGCCTGCAGGCCGCGCCAGGCGTCGAGGCAGCGGCGCGCTTCGCGCATCAGCGGCTCGGCGACGATGACTTTCTGCAGGCAATCGTCGCGGTCGACCATGGCGAGGTGAGGCGCTTCGCCGTTCGGCCGGCCGC
Organism: Burkholderiales bacterium; assembly: GCA_029266935.1. Lineage (GTDB taxonomy): Bacteria > Pseudomonadota > Gammaproteobacteria > Burkholderiales > SG8-39 > SCGC-AG-212-J23. The sequence goes on along the minus strand of JAQSVY010000106.1, from coordinate 13,709 downwards.
GCGGGATGCGCGCGAAGTAGCCGCCGTAGCGCTCGTCGCAGGCGGCGAAGTCGGCGAGCGTGAAGGGAACCTCCGCGCGCACGCGCTGCTGCTCGGCGTCCTCGTAGGCGAGGACGTGCAGCGGCCAGTCGCGTTCGGGCTGCGGGTTCGCCTCGATCGAGAAGCGCGCGGCGCGCTCTTCGCCCGCCGCGGGGTCGTAGCTGAAGGCGGGGAAGGCGCGCGACTCCATGGCCGCGGCGGCGACGAGGTAGGGCGCGAGGCCGTCGGCGCGGCCGGTGGCGCCGGAAAAGACGCTGAAGAGCGCGGCGCCGGGGTACTCCAGCCCGTGCAGGATCCGCTCGCGCATCCGGTAGAGGTTCGAGGCGCTCGATTGCAGGACGTAAACGTCGTTCAGCCCGAGCGCCATGCCGGCAAGGAGCCGCGCATGCGCGCCGAACGCCGGGGCGTTGGCCACGCTCGAGCGCTCGAGGATATCGTCGTGCTGCACCAGGATCTTCACCGGCAGGCCGCTCGCGAGCAGCTCGGCGAGCGCGGCGCTCTCTTCGACCTGTAGCGAGCCCGCGTTGACGCACACCAGCGAGTCGGGCGCGAGCGCGGGGCTGAGCGCGCTTTCGGCGAAGCCTTGGAAAAGCGGGCCGTGCGTCTCCTCGACGTATTCTCCCGCCGCCTCGAGGCGCGCGGCGCTCACCGCCTTGGCGAGCTCGGCGAGCAGCGCGCGGCGCTCGCGCAGCGCCTTCAGCGCCGAGGCGGCGCCGTAGAAGACGAAGGAGAAGGGCTCGGGGCCCTGCGGGTCGCCGCCGGCGAAGAAGCGCTGGCTTTTCAGAACGGAAAGCAGCGACCGGATGCGCAGGCGCCGGGTCATGGGCAGCCGGCGCTCGGGCAGCGCGCGCGCGAGCAGGCGCGACATCGCCTCGGTGTCGAAGCTCCCCTCGCGCGAGGCGAGCGAGGCGGCGAGGTGCCCGGCACTGCGGCCCTCGTCGGACTGCACGAAATCGGCGGCCAGGATGGCGGCAAGCCGCGCGATCAGCGCGTCCGCTTCGTCGTGGAAGCGGCGCGCCTTGCGTTGCTGGACCAGCGCCCACGCGCGCGTCAGGAAGCGCACCGGCAGACTTGCGTCGCAATCGGCGAGCTCGCCGTCGGTACCGAGGGCGAGGGGCAGGTTCCACTGCTCGGACAGGCGCCCGGCGGCCCCGCCGGCGAGGCGGGCGCGGATCTCGTGCTCGCGGCGCAGCGCCTCGTGGCGCGATCGCTCGTCGGCACCCTGCAGCGCCTCGTCGACGAGGCGCGAAAGAGGAACGACGAAGCTCGCGTCGGCCTTGTCGGTGAATACCAGCGGAAAGTCGTAGCGCAGCGCGGCGAGGTCGCGGTAGCCGGCGAGCAGCGCCGGCCTGAGCGCGAGACCCTCCACGGCGTCGAGCTCCCCGGCGTTCCTCACGCCGGTGAGGTGGAAGGCAAGCTGGGCGTTCAGCTCGGCGTGCATGCCTGCGGCCAGATGGTGAACTTGTCGAGCTCGGCTTCGAGCCCGGTGCGGATGAGCTCCACGGTGCGCGGCTTGGCGCTGCGGCGCAAGTCCTCGTAGCACGGCACTTCGCCATTGCGGTAGAGGATGCCCACCGGGATGGGCTCGAGCCGCGAGGCCACTTCGCGCGCCCGGTCGAGGCTCGAGGCGTCGTGCCCGGCGCGGTCCAGGCGCAGGACGCGCTTCGGGTCCTTGATCCAGGGCTCGAAGTAATCCGGCAGCCACTCGGGGCAGCGCTGCAGGATGCGCACGAAGGAGAACCCCTTGTGATGGAAGGCCGCCTTCACCACGTCGTAGAGGACGTCGGGCATCCAGTCCACGGCCTGGGCGACGAACGACACGTTCTGCACGCCGAGGGTCACCGTGAGCGGGTTCAGCGCCTCGAGGTGCGCGCCGCGCGGGGTCGTGTTGCTCTTCGTGCCGCGCGGCGAAGTCGGCGAGGCCTGCTTCTTGGTGAGGCCGTAGATCTGGTTGTCGTGCAGCAGCACCGTCATGTTCATGTTGTAGCGCACGGCGTGGATCCAGTGCGCCGCGCCGATGCTGCAGCAGTCGCCGTCGCCGGTGTTGACGAACACGTTGAGGTCGGGCCGCGCCATGCGCACGCCCTCGGCCACCGGCAGCGCGCGCCCGTGGATGCCGTGGAATCCGTAGGCGTTCATGTAGTGCGGAAAGCGGCTGGAGCAGCCGATGCCCGAGACGAACACCGTCTTCTCCGGGTGCAGCCGCTCGTCGCGGCACAGGCGCTGCACGGCGGCGAGGATGGCGTTGTCGCCGCAGCCCGAGCACCAGCGCGGCACGCCGCTCTGGTAGTCCTCGAGCTCGAAGCGCTCGTCGTGCAGCCGGAACAGGCAATCGGGGACGAAATCGTTCATGAGGTCACCGTTTCCCGGGAAAGGCTCTCTTCGATCGCGCGCGCGCAGCAGCATCGCCAGCGCCGAGTAGCGCCGGTTCGACTCGTCGATCAGCGCGTCGCCGGGACGGTCCGACCAGTTGCCCTCGACGGTCATGACGCGGCGGAAGCGCCGCATCGCCTCGCCGATGCCCGGGGGCAGCGGCTGCAGGAAAGTGAGGTGCATCGAGGAGACGCGGGCGCCCTCGGCGCGAAGCGCGTCGACTGCTTCCTCGATCGCTCCCCGGGTGCTGCCCCAGCCGAGCACCAGCAGCTCGCCCTCGGCGTCGCCATGCAGCGGCGGCGCCTTCAGCGTCTTTTGCAGGGCGGCGAGCTTGAGGCTGCGGAAGTGGATCGCCTCCTCGTTGACCTGCGGATCGTAGGCGACATGGCTAGCGCGGTCGTGCGCGAGGCCGGTGAGCGCGTGCATGCCGCGCGGCTGGCCTGGCACGAAGCGGCGCGCGAGGCCCGTGGCTGCTTCCCAGTCGTAGGGCTTCACCCCGTCGGGCACGGGGCTCTGGTCGGCGGGCGGCGCCACCCAGGCCGGATCGAACTTCGGGCGCGGGAACGGCTGCTGCGAGGTCGCGAGGCTCGCGTCGGTGAGCACCACCACCACCATGTTGAAGGTCTCGGCGATCTTGCGCGCCGTGATCATCGAGTAGAAGCAGTCCTCGATAGTGCTCGCCGCCATCACCACCTTCGGCGCGTCGCCGTGGCTGCCGAACATGGAGGCGAGCAGATCACCCTGCTCCGCCTTGGTCGGCTGGCCGGTGCTGGGGCCCCCGCGCTGGACGTTCACCACCACGAGCGGGATCTCCGCCATCACCGCGAGACCGATCGCCTCCTGCTTGAGCGAGTAGCCGGGACCCGAGGTAATGGTGACCGCGCACTTGCCGGCATAGGAGGCGCCGATGGCGAAGGTGCAGGCGGCGATCTCGTCCTCGGCCTGGTGCACCAAGCCGCCCACTTTCTCGAAAACGTCGGACAGGTAATGCGAGGCCGAGGTCGCAGGCGTGATCGGGTACATGGCGCAGATCTCCATGCCCGATGCGAGCACGCCCAGCGCAAGCGCGGTGTTGCCGTTCACCACGACCTGCGCCGCCGAGGGGCGCTGCGTCGGGATGCGGTACTTGAAATCGAGCCCATCCTCGGCCCAGCGGTACCCGGCCTCGAGCAGCCGCACGTTCGCCTCGACGACCTGCTTCGCCTTCTTGCCGAAGGCGAGCGCGATCTGCTCGCGCGCGAGCTGCAGGTCGAGGCTGTAGAGCTGGCACAGCATGCCTAGGACGAACATGTTCTTGCCGCGCTCCGCCCCGCCGCACTCGCGCTCCATGGGGACCTCGTAGACCCGGTAGCCGGCGCTTCTCAGTTTTTCGACGGCTTGAACATAGGAGGATGCGATGGAGGCGTCCTTGTGCTCCCGCCACATGGACTCGAGCAGGATGGTGCAGCCCGGCTTGAGCTCGCCGTCGCGCACCCGACCGAGCAGCACCTGCTCGTTGAACGCCACCACGAGGTCGGTCAGGTCGCCGCCGTTGGTGACCGGACCGGCGCCGATGCGCACGCGGTTGCCGCTCGCCCCGGCGACCGAGCGCGCGGGCGGACGGATCTCGGCGGGGATGATCTCCACGGTCCACACGCCGTTGCCCATGCGCGCGGCGATCGCGCCGAGCGACTGGCCGCAGCGCTGCGCGCCCTCGCCGGAGTCGCTGATCACCTCGACGATGTGCTCGCTGAGGGTGGTGATGTTCTTCATAGGGCGCGGATCCGGGCAAAGTTTTTCTCGGACACAGGAATGCCAAACAGCCGTTCCGGGGAGGCGCTTTCCGGATCAAGACCCAGATACCGCTTGATGCCGCGCGCCGCCTTGCGGCCGGCGCCCATCGCCTCAATGACGGTGGCCGCGCCGGTGACGATGTCGCCGCCGGCGAAGACGCCCGCCATGGAGGTGGCCAGCTCGGCGTCGGTCTCGATGTAACCGCGCTTGTCCAGCCTGATCTTCGAGGTCTGGCCGATGATCGGGTTGGCGTTGGTGCCGATGGCGAACACCACCACGTCGGCGGGGAATTCGAACTCGCTGCCGGCAACCGGCAGCGGGCGGCGCCGGCCCGACTCGTCGGGCTCGCCGAGCGCCATGCGGACGCAGCGCATCCCTTTCACGTTGCCTGCTCTTCCTCCTTCGGCGTCGCCGAGGATCTCCACCGGGTTGGTGAGCCAGTGGAACTCGACGCCCTCCTCCTCGGCATGGTGCAGCTCCTCGGCGCGCGCCGGGCTCTCGGCGCGGCTGCGCCGATAGATGCAGTGCACCTTCTCGGCGCCCAGGCGCAGGCATACGCGCAGCGCGTCCATCGCGGTGTTGCCCGAGCCGATCACCGCCACGCGCCGGCCGACCGGTACCGGCGTGTCGTACTGCGGGAACTCGCGCGCGCGCATCAGGTTGCAGCGCGTGAGGAGCTCGTTCGCCGAGAGCACGCCGTTGAGCGACTCCCCCGGGATGCCCATCATCGAGGGATAGCCCGCGCCGGTGCCGACGAAGACGGCGTCATAGCCCATCTCGTCGCGCATCTGCTCGAGGGTGAAGAGCCGCCCGACCAGCGTGTTGCACTCGAAGTTCACGCCAAGCCTGCGCAGGTTCTCGATCTCGGCGTCGATCACGGCGTTCGGCAGGCGAAAGTCCGGGATACCGTATTTCAGGACGCCGCCGGGCTCCTGGAACGCCTCATAAACCGTGACCTCGCAACCCGCTTTCGCCATGTCGGCGGCACAGGCCATGCCTGCAGGCCCTGAGCCGACGATGCCGACCTTGAAGCCGTTCGGCTCGATGTGCGGTGCGCTCGACCAGCCTTCGGCGATCGCCTTGTCGCCGACCCAGCGCTCGAGGCGGCCGATCGCCACCGGCTCGAGCGTCTCGCCGACCGGGCACACGCCCTCGCACTGGCTCTCCTGCGGGCAGACGCGCCCGCAGATGGCGGGCAGCAGGTTCGTCGCGGTTATGACGTCGTAGGCGCCGCGGAAGTCCTTCGCGCTGATGCGGCGGATGAACCCCGGGATGTCGATCGACACTGGGCAGCCCGCGACGCACGCCGGGTCGGGGCAGAACAGGCACCGCTCGGCCTCGTGCAGCGCATCCTCGAGGCGGTAGCCGCAGGCCACCTCGGCGAAGTTCCTCGAGCGCTGCCCGGCGTCCTGCTCGGGCATTGCCGCGCGCAGCTGCGGGATGGTGCGCACGGTTTTCTTCTTCGCCGCGCTAGCCACCGTGGACTTCCTCGAACGGGTCGGGCAGCTCGAGCGTCTCCTCGAGCGGCGCCGGCTCCTTCGCGCGGCAGCTCTCGGACCAGCGCTCGAGCGCCCTTCGCTCCTCGGGCACGAAGCGCGCGAGGCGCGCCATGAGATCGTCGAAGTCGACCTGGTGGCCGTCGAAGTCGGGCCCGTCGACGCAGGCGAAGCGCACGCGTCCGCCCACCTTGACGCGGCAGCCGCCGCACATGCCGGTGCCATCCACCATAATCGGGTTGACGCTCACCACGGTCTTGATGCCGCGCGGGCGGGTCGCCTCGGCGCAGGCCTTCATCATCACTGGCGGGCCGATAACCACCGCCTCGGCGAGGTCGGGATGCTTTTCCAGGGCAAGGCGCACGCCGTCGGTGACCAGGCCGCGCAGCCCCGCCGAGCCATCGTTGGTGCAGAGGATCAGCTCGTCGCACACGCCGCGGAACTTGTCCTCCCAGAACACGAGCTCGCGGCTGCGGAAGCCGACCACGCCGATCACGGTAGCGCCGGCTTCCTTGTGCGCGCGCGCCTGCGGGAACATCGGCGCCACGCCCAGCCCGCCGCCCACGCACAGCACCTTGGCGGCGCCGTTCACATGGCTCGGCACGCCCATCGGACCGGCGAGCGCGTGAAGCGCGCTGCCCACGTGGCAGCTCTGCTGCATCTCGCGCGTGGTCTTGCCCACGGCCTGCACCACCAGCGTCACCGTGCCCTTCCGGCGGTCGAAGTCGGCGAGCGTGAGCGGGATGCGCTCCCCGTGAGGCTGCGCCATGACGATGACGAACTGGCCGGGCCGCGCGGCCCGGGCCATCAGGGGATGGCGCACCTCGAGGAGATAGGTCGCGTCGGAGAAATCCTCCCGCGCGACGATTTCGTAGTCCGTTTGCGCAGCGCGAGCCATGGGTAACGTCAGGCTATGTGACTCGGCGCCGCGCAATTTGATGCAGATCAAGCAACGCCCCCGGCGGCCGCGCTAGCGTGCCGCGATGCCCTTCATGTTCCTGATCCTCGCGTTCCTGCTCTGGGCCGTCGTCTGGGGCTTCTTCCATGCCAACCCGCGAGGCGTCGACGGCCGGCGCCTGCTCGCCTGCAACATCGCCATCCTCGCCACCGGCGTCGCGCTGGCGCTGACGTCGGCGATCCCGCTTTACGGCGACGCGCTCGCCGCGAAGCCGGACCACGCGGCAGTCGCCATCTACCTCGCGATCATGGCCGGCGGCTCCGCCTTCATGATCGTCGTGGCTGCCGGCGGGCTGCTACGCAACCTGGCGCTGTTTCCTCTTTCGAAAAGAAAAGGGTCCTGACCCTTTTCCGATGCGGCTTCTGCTCGTCAATCCGGCGCTGCCCGAGAGCTTCTGGAGCTTCCGCTGGGCGCTCGAGCGGGTGCTCGGCGGCAAGCGCTCGCTCAACCCGCCGCTCGGGCTCGCCACGCTCGCCGCGCTCTGCCCGCCGCACTGGAAAGTCGAGATCGCCGACGAGAATGCAGGGCCGCTGCCGCTCAGGCCGCAAGTGGACCTCGTCGGTATCGGCGGCATGGGCGTGCAGTCGGCGCGCCAGAAGCAGCTCCTGCGCTACTACCGCGAGGCGGGCTACCGCGTGGTCGCTGGCGGCAGCTACGCCTCGCTCTGCCCCGAGGAATACCTCGACGTCGCCGACCATGTCGTGGCGGGCGAGAGCGAATACATCTGGCCGCAGTTCTGCAAAGACCTAGAAGAGAAGAATTTCCAGAAGCTGTACCGCGAGACCGGCAATGTGAAGCTGGAAGACTCGCCGGTGCCGCGTTTCGACCTGCTCAAGCTCGAGCGCTACGCGACGGCGACGATCCAGCTCTCGCGCGGCTGCCCGTTCAACTGCGACTTCTGCGACATCATCGTGATGTTCGGCCGCCGGCCGCGCTACAAGTCGCCGGCGCAGATCGGGCGCGAGCTCGACAGCCTGCGCAGCCTGGGCGCGCGCAAGGTGTTCTTCGTCGACGACAACTTCATCGGCAACAAGGCAAGGGCGAAGGAGACGCTGCGCTTCCTCGCCGGCTACCAGGCGCGGCACGGCCGGCGCCTGCGCTTCGGCACCGAGGCCTCGCTCAACCTCGCCGACGATGCGGAGCTGCTCGCGCTGTTCCGCGCCGCCGGCTTCGAGTGGGCGTTCCTCGGCATCGAGACCCCCGACCCGGCGGCGCTGCGCGAGGCGGCCAAGACGCAGAACTGCACCGGCGACATGCTGGCCGCGGTGCGGCGCATCCACGCCGCGGGCATCGACATCCTCGCCGGCTTCATCGTCGGCTTCGACCGCGACACGCCGGCGAGCTTCGAGCTGCAGCGGCGCTTCATCCTGGATGCCGGGATCATGGTGGCGATGGTGGGGCTGCTCACCGCGCTGCCGAAGACGCCGCTCTACGAGCGCCTCAAGCGCGAGGGCCGCCTGGTCGCTACGAGCGCCTCAAGCGCGAGGGCCGCCTGGTCGAGGGCGCGGCGAACGGCGACAACACGCGCGCGCGCACCAACATCGTGCCGAAGAACATGACCGCGGCGCAAATGAGCGAGGGCTACACCCGGCTCTACGACGCGCTGCTCGCCGATCGCGCCATCGCCGAGCGCATCCGCAACAAGCTCGCGCATTTCGGTGCGTCGGCAGCCGTGCAACGGGAAACCGCTCCCGAGGCGGCGCGCATCCTGTGGCGGCTGCTCGCGCACGGTATCGTGCCGGGCGGGCCGGCACGCGCCTGGCACTTCCTGCGCAGCCTGCCCGTCCTGCGGCCGCGCCAGCTGCCCCTCGCGGTGAACGACTGGATCGCCGGCCTCGCGATGCGCGACTACGCCGAGCGTCATTTCGGCGTGGCCGCGCCGCGCGCCTCGATGACGCCGGAGCGCGCGCTCGAGCGGCTGCACTCTGCGCTGCACCGCTGGCGCGGCGAGGTGCAGCTCGCGCTGCACTGGCCGGCCAGCGCGGAGGCGAGGATCTCGGTGCGCGTCAGCGCCGCGCTCGACCGTGCCCTCGCGCGCAAGCTCGCGCGCCAGCTGCACGCCGCGCTCGCGCGCTCCCGCACGCGCTTCGTGCTCGCCTTCGAGTCGCTCGCCGAGCAGCAGGAGGTGGAGCGGCTTTCGCGCGCGCTCTCCGGCTACGGCGACCGCGTGCTGATCGTGATCGGCGAAGGCCTGCGCGAACTGTTGCGCTGCGAGCCGGCTAGCGCATCTCCCGCAGCAGCCTGAGCTTCCGTCCCTGCGGCGCGAGGCGCCGCCGATGTCAACCCTTTTGGTCCAGCGCCGCCTCGGCCCCAAGCGGCCGGAACCAGCCCAGGCGCGAGCGCAGGCGAACGACCTCGCCCACGATGAGAAGCGCGGGCGCGCGGGCGCCCTGCGCGGTGGCTACGGAAGGAAGCGAAGCAAGATTACCCTCAATGACGCGCTGCCCAGGAAGGGTGGCCTTCTCAACTAGGGCGGCGGGCGTCGTCGCGGCGAGCCCGTGCTCGACCAGCCCGGCGCAGATCGCCGCGAGGCCGCTCACCCCCATGTAGACGACGATCGTCTGCCGCGGCCGCACCAGCGACGCCCAGTCGAGCTGCGCGGCGCCGTCCTTCAGGTGGCCGGTGACGAAAACGCAGGCGTGCGCGTAGTCGCGGTGCGTGAGCGGGATGCCGGCATAGCTCGCGGCGCCGGCGGCGGCGGTCACGCCGGGCACCACCTCGAAGGCGATGCCCTGCGCCGCGAGGGAATCGATCTCCTCGCCGCCGCGGCCGAAGATGAACGGGTCGCCGCCTTTCAGACGCACCACCCGCTTGCCCGCTAGCGCGAGCCTCACCATGAGCGCGTTGATCTCGTCCTGCGCGAGCGCGTGGTTGTCCTTTTCCTTGCCGACGTAGATGCGCTCGGCGTCGCGCCGAGCCAGGTCGACCGTTGCCCGAGAGGACCATGTCCGCGACCGGGCCATCCATGATCTCCTCCCAGAAGCGGCGGCGCGCCTCGGGATCGGGATAGCGGCGCTTGGAGGCGGCACGAAAGCGCCCGGCGAGCGCAGCGAGGCGCCCGAAGGCGAACGGCACCACCGACTCGATGATCGTGCGCAGCTTGCGCGCGAGCACGGGCGAGGTGCCGGCGCTCGAGATGGCGATCTGCAGCGGCGGCCGGTCGACCACCGAGGGCATGATGAAGGTCGAGCTCGCCGCGTCGTCGGCAACGTTGACCGGAATCTTCAGGGCGCGCGCGGCGGCCGCGACCGCGGTGTTGACCGCGGCATCGTCGGTCGCCGCCATGGCGATCTCCGCGCCGACCAGGTCGCCGGGCTGGAAGCGCCGGTCCTCGTGGCGAGCCGCGCCGAGCATCACCAGCTCGGCGAGGCGCTCGCCCAGCCGCGGCGCGATGACCGTCAGCCGCACCCCGGAGCGCAGCAGCGTCTCGGCCTTGAGCGCGGCGACGGCGCCGCCGCCCACGACGACGCCGGGCTTACCGCGCAGGTCGAGGAAGGCGGCGAAATAGGCGCGGTCCGCGCGCGGCGCGAGGCTCATCGCCGCCACTGTAGGGCGGCGCGGCTGGCGCCTGGTTGATCTAGGTTAAAAGCGCGCCGCCCGGCTGCGGCACTCTCGCAGCATGCGCTTCGGCTTTTTTCTCGGGCTCGCCGGCAAGGACGCCGAGGCGCTCGGCTTCGTCATCCTGCACGGCCGCCGCGGCACGCCGATGCCGCCCTGGCGCGAGCATCTTTCCGAAGGCGAGGCGCGCTGGATCGTCGAGCAGTTGCAAAAAGGATTCCCGAAATGAATGCTCATTTGTGGCCGGCAGTAGTGCTTCTCGGCGTCACGGCTTGTACCAACACCAACCCTCCTTTGCGCGGTACCGGCGATCTCGGCCTCGTGGTCGAGCGCGCGGCCGGCAGCGTGATGCTGATCGAGACCACACGGCGCTCCGAGATCGGTCGCGTCGCGGGACTCGGCGACCTGTCGCATGCCTCGGTGGTGTTCTCGCGCGACGGCCGCTACGCGTACGTGTTCGGCCGCGACGGCGGCCTCAGCAAGGTCGACCTGCTGCGCGGCCGCCTCGAGCGCCGCGTCGTGCAGTCGGGCAACGCGATCGGCGGCGCGATCTCGCAGGACGGTGCGGTCGTCGCGGTCGCGAACTACGTTCCCGGCGGCATCCGCCTGTTCGACGCCGCCACGCTAGAGCCACTCGGCGAGGTGCCGACCGGCGCGAAGGTCGTCGGCATCGCCGACGCGCCCGGCAACCGCTTCGTCTTCAGCCTGTTCGAAAAGGGGGAGATCTGGGTGGTCGACGCTGCCGATCCCAGGCGACCCGTGACGACAAGGATTCCCGATATCGGCAAACAGCCGTATGACGGCTTCGTCACTCCGGATGGCCGGCACTACATCGCCGGCCTCTACGGCGAGGACGGCCTCGCGCTCGTCGACCTGTGGAACGTCGGCGCCGGCGCGCGGCGCATCCTCGACGGCTACGGGCGCGGCGAGGCGCCGCTGCCGGTGTACAAGATGCCGCACCTGCGCGGCTGGGCAGCCGCGGGACGCTACCTCTTCCTGCCGGCGATCGGCCGCCACGAAGTGCTGGTGCTCGACCGCACGACGTGGAAAGAGGCGGCGCGCATCCCGGTGCACGGCCAGCCAGTGTTCGCGGTGGCGCAGCCCGGGGGACGGCGCGTCTGGGTGAACTTCGCCTTCCCTAAGAACGATGTCGTCCAGGTCATCGACACGGCGAGCATGGAAGTCGTCAAGGAGATCAGGCCCGGACGCGCCGTGCTGCACCTGGAGTTCACGCCGCGCGGCGAGCAGGCGTGGGTCTCCTCGCGCGACGACGACGCGGTGGTGGTCTACGACACCGCGAGCTTCGCCGAAACGGCGCGGCTGCGCGCCGCGAATCCGAGCGGCATCTTCCTCGCCGCGCGCGCGGCGATGACCGGGTTCTGATGCTCGACGCGGTCGACTTCCTGCTCGTCAATCCCTGGCAGCGCGGCTTTCCGCTCGAGCCGCAGCCGTTCGCGCCGGTCGCCCGCAAAGCGGGCATCGGGGAAGAAGAAGCGCTCGCGCGGCTCGCTCGCCTGCAGCAGCAGGGGGTGATCGATCGCATCGGCCCGGTGTTCCGGCCGAATACGGTGGGCGCAAGCTCGCTGGCGGCGATCGCCGTGCCGCCGGAGCGGCTCGCCGAAGTCGCCGCCTTCGTCAGCGACCGGCCCGGCGTCAACCACAACTACGAGCGCGAGCACCGCTACAACCTCTGGTTCGTCGGCACCGGGCCCGATGCGGCCGCCGTCGAAGCGAGCCTCGACGCGATCGAGAACGGGACTGGCCTGCGCGTACTGCGCCTGCCGCTCCTCGAGGAATTCCACATCGACCTCGGCTTCGACCTCGAGAGCCGCGAGGCGCCGCGTGCGGCGGCGCCGAAATCGTTTCCCCCGCTGTCGCCTGAGGAGCGCAGGCTGGTCGCCGCGACGGCCGCGGGGCTGCCGTTAGTGGCGGCGCCGTACGCCGCCGTTGCACAGGAACTTGGAATCTCCGAAGGCGAAGTCCTCGAACGGCTGCGAACGATGCTGGCCGACGGGCGCATCCGTCGCATCGGCGCGGTGGTGCGCCACCGCCGCCTCGGCTACCAGGCGAATGCGATGGCCGTGTGGGACGTGCCCGACGAGCAGGTTTTCGCGCTGGCGAGACGCCTCTCGCGCGCGCCCGCGGTCACGCTCTGCTACCGCCGGGCACGCGCCCTTCCCGACTGGCCCTACAACCTCTACTGCATGGTGCACGGCAGGCTCCGCAACCTGGTCGCGGACGAAATCGCCCGGCTCGCCGCCGCGCACGGCCTCGATGCCTTCGCGCACGCCGTGCTCTTCAGCAACCACTGCTTCAGCCAGCGCCCCGCCCGCTATGGATGAGTTCGACCGCGCCATCATCAACCGGCTCCAGGGCGATTTCCCGCTGTGCGAGCGGCCGTTCGCGGCCGTCGCCCGGCAGCTGGCGCTGGGCGAAGAAGAGCTGCGCGACAGGATCCGCCTCCTTCTGGAAAAAGGCGTGCTGACGCGCTTTGGGCCTCTGTACGACATGGAGCGGCTGGGCGGCGCCTTTACGCTGTGCGCGATGAGCGTGCCCGTGGCCGATTTCACGCGCGTCGCCGCGCTCGTCAATGCGCGCCCCGAGGTCGCGCACAACTACGAGCGCGAGCACCGCTTCAACATGTGGTTCGTGCTCGCGGCGAAGTCCCAGGCCGAGACGACAAGGGTGGTGGAAGCGATCGAGAGCGAAACCGGCTACCCGGTCATGCAGCTGCCGCGCCTCGACGAGTACTTCGTCGAGCTCAAGCTTCGCGCATGAGCCCGATCGACGAGCGCATCGTACGCGCCACGCAGGCCGGGCTGCCGCTGGTGGAGGCGCCGTACGCGGAGATCGCCCGCCGGGTCGGGGTTGGCGAGCAGGAAGTCCTTTCGCTACTGAAAGCGATGCTCGCCGACGGCCGTATCCGGCGCATCGGCGCGGTGCCCAACCACTACGCGCTTGGCTACGTCGCGAACGCGATGTCGGTCTGGGACGTGCCGGACGACGCGGTCGAGCGGCTCGGGTGCGCGGTTGGCGCGCTCGAGTTCGTGAGCCACTGCTATCGCCGGCCTCGCCGCCTGCCCGACTGGCCGTACAACCTCTTCGCCATGGTGCATGGCCGCAGCCGGGACGAGACGGCACAGAAGGTGGAAGCGATCCGCAGGCTGCTCGGAAGCGCGCTGCGCGCCCACGACGTGCTCTACAGCGTGAGGATCCTCAAGAAGACCGGCCTGCGGCTATGAGCCGTAGAACTGCGCGAGGTAGGGCTGGCGGAATTCCAGGTGGCAGGCCATGCAAGCGGATTGCAGCTTGTGGAAGGCCTCCAGCGCCGCCTTGGGCTGGCGCTGGCGCGCCGCGGCGGCGACTGCCTGGCCGTGCCCGTGGACTTCCTGGTCATAGCCGCGGAAGCGCACCGCGCGCGCCCCGAGCCAGGTGATGATGCGCGCCCGCTCCTCGGGCGGAGGCTGCGGGTGCTCGGCAACCTTGAGCGCGGCGCGCTCGACGAGCGCGTA
>JAQSVY010000105.1 GCA_029266935.1 Burkholderiales bacterium | reverse complement strand
GCGAGTAGCCCGCATCGATGAGGAAGGCGACCAGCTGCACCACGATGCAGAACATCCCGGCGGCCGTGCAGAAGAAGATCTGCGCGAGGCCCCAGAACATTCGCGAGCGCAATGCCCCGCGCAGTGTCCACCCCTCGCCTCCCGCCCTGCCTTTGGCGCGGCGCTCTTCCAGGCGGCCGGCAGCGAAGCGGCGCCACGGCAACAGCATTGCGAGCGGCACCAGCACGAGCAGCGCGGTGCCGAGGGTGCCGTAGGCGACGCGCCAGCCGTGGGCTGCAACGAGGTACTGCGCGAGCGGCACGAAGAGCAGCGTCCCCACCCCGGTCGCCGAGTAGGCGATGCCGATGGCGGTAGAGAGCCGCGTGGGGAACCAGCGCGACAGAAGCGCGGAAGCCGGCACCATGCCGTTGAAGCTCACCGCCACCCCGACCATCACGCCGACGAAGAGGTAGAACTGCCACAGGCTTACCAGCCCGGCGGCCAGACTGAACGCGGCGCCGAGCACGGCAAGCCCGGCCCCGTAGACCCAGCGCGGGCCCAGGCGGTCGAAGGCGAGTCCGACGAGCGGCGCGGTGAAGCCGTTGACCAGCAGGTAGATCGAGTAGACGCCGGTAAGCTGCGAGCGCGACCAGCCGAATTCGCGCTCCAGGGGCACCAGGAACACCGCATAGGTATCGCCCAGGCCGCGGCCGAACATGTTGAGCGCGAAGCACGCGCCCAGCACCGCGATCGCCGTATTCTTCAAAAAGGGGTCAGAGCAATTTTCCTGGAAAGGCGGTCAGGGCTGCGAGGCAATCCCGAAAATTGCTCTGACCCCTTTTTCACCTTCTCAGGTTTTCTCTGCCGGCTCCAGGCCAAATACCTGCCGCAGGTAGCGCAGGTAGCCCGCGTCCTTGCTCACCGTCTTGCCCGGCGAGTCGGACACCTTGGCGACCGGCTGGCCGTTGCACTCGGTCATCTTGATGACGATGTTGATCGGCTCGTAGCCGAGGTCATTGGTGAGGTTCGTGCCGATGCCGAATGAGGTACGGACGCGGCCGTGGAAGCGGCGCGCGATCTCGATGGCGAGTGGGAAGGAAAGCTGGTCGGAGAAGATCAGCGTCTTGGTGTGCGGATCGACGCGGTTGCGCCCGTAGTGCGCGATCATCCTCTCGCCCCAGTCGAACGGGTCGCCGGAGTCGTGGCGCGCGCCGTCGAAAAGCTTGCAGAAGTACATGTCGAAGTCACGCAGGAAGGCGTCCAATCCGTAGGTATCGGAGAGCGCGATACCCAGGTCGCCGCGGTATTCCTTTGCCCACATGTCAAAGGCAAAGGTCTGCGAGTCGCGCAGGCGCGGCCCGAGCGCCTGGCAGGCCTGCATGTACTCGTGCGCCATGGTGCCGAGCGGCGTGAGGTTGTTGCGCATCGCGAACCAGACGTTGGAGGTGCCGGCGAAGTATTCCGGCACCTCGCGCTTGAGCGTCTGCAGCACCTCCTCGTGCCAGGCGAGCGAGAAGCGCCGGCGCGTGCCGAAGTCGGAGATCTTGAACTCGAGCTCGGGTTCCACGGTGCGCACGAGGTCGATCTTCTGCTTGAGGCGGCGTCGGCCCTCCGCGAGGTCGGGCTGCGGCTGCGTGCGGCAGAAGTAGATCTCCGAGACGATCGCGAGAACGGGAATCTCGTACAGGATCGTGTGCAGCCACGGGCCACGGATGGTGATATCCATGCCGCCCTGCCCGTCGCCCGGCCCGATGGCGATGTACTTGTCGTTGAACTGGAACAGGCCGAGAAAGTCGACGAAGTCCGACTTCATGAAGCGCAGGCTACGCAGGTAGGCCAGCTCCTGCTCGCGAAACCGCAGGCGGTAGAGCGCCGCCACCTCAGCGCGGATCTCGTCGATGTAGGGGCGCAGATCGACGCCCTCGGTACGGCAGCGGAAGCGATACTCGACCTGCGCGCCGGGGAAGTGATGCAGGACCACCTGCATCATCGAGAACTTGTAGAGGTCGCTGTCGAGCAGGGATTGGATGATCACGCAAACGCATTGTAACCTTCGCCGATGTGCGGTCGCTACGCGCTCCATGCCAATCCCGAAGTCGTGCGGCTGCAGTTCGGCCTCGCTACGGTTCCCGAGTTGGCGCCGCGCTACAACGTGTGTCCGGGCACGCCGATCCTCGTGATCAGGGGTTCGCCCGCAGGCGCCGAGATGCTGCCTTGGGGCAGCAAGCCACCCAACGCGCGCGGCGAGACGGTCGCGGAGAAGCCGATGTTCGCGAGCGCCTTTCGCGACTTTCGCTGCCTCGTGCCGGCAAGCGGATTCTACGAATGGAAGACGCTCGCCGGGCGCAAGCAGCCCTACTACGTGTCTCCTAAGGAAAATCCACTTTTTGGGGTGGCGGGACTAGTGCTCCTATGGAAAGGCGAGCGGAAAATCTCGCTCATCACCACGGCGCCGAATGACCTGATGCAGCAGATCCACGACCGCATGCCGGTGATCCTCGCGCGCGAGGACTATGGCGCCTGGCTCGATCCCGCCAACCGCAATGCAAGCGGCTTCCTGCGCCCGTACCCAGCCGACAGGATGCTCGCGAATGCCGTAAGCCCCCGCGTGAACCGCCCTGAGCACGACGACGCGGCGCTTATCGAGAGCGTCACGGCCCCGCAAGGTTGAAGACCTTCGCGCCGAGCAGGCGCACCGGCCGCCTGCCTGCTTCGGTTTTCTCCAGGAGCGCTACGGCCCATGAGGCAATGACGTCGGCGTTGCTGGTCGGCACAGAGAGCGTATGGCTGCGCGTCACCGTCGTGAAACCTGCATACCGTACCTTGATGGAGACACTACGCGCTTCGAGACCCCGATCAGATAGCCAATGCGCGTTCTCGCGCGCCATGCGCTCGATCTCGGCGCGGATAGTCTCGAGGTCCGTGAGGTCCTGCGCGTAGGTGTTTTCGCTGCTCGCGGATTTTGCGGGCCGGTCGGGCTCGACCGGGCGTGGGTCCTCACCTCGCGAGAGCTGCACCAGCCAGTCGGCCAGACTGCCCACGGTCCTCTCCAGGAGAACTCGATCCACGGTGCGGATTCGCACCAACTTCTCCACGCCGATGGAGCGCAACTTCCTGGCAGTTACGGGCCCGACGCCCCATAACGCGTCGACCGGCAGGTCCTGCAGGAAGGTTTCGACACGCTCTGGCGCAATGACCGTGAGTCCGTCGGGCTTGCGCCACCCCGAGGCGATCTTGGCGAGAAACTTGTTGGGTGCCACGCCCGCGGAGGCGGTCAGGGACGTTTGCTCGAAGATGAGGCCCTTCAATCGGCGCGCGACGTTGACGCCGAGCGGCTCCCCCCAGGCGTTCTCGGTGACGTCGAGGTAGGCCTCGTCCAGCGAGAGCGGCTCCACGAGCGCGGTGCAGGAGCGTAGGATCGCCATGACTTGGCCCGAGACCGCGCGGTAGCGCTCGAAGTCGGGCCGCACGATCTCGAGCTGCGGACACAGGCGCACCGCCCTCGCCATCGGCATCGCCGAGCGCACGCCGAAGGCGCGCGCCTCGTAGCTGGCTGCCGCCACCACGCCGCGCGAGGCAGGCTGGCCGCCCACCGCGACGGGCTTGCCGCGCAGACGCGGGTCGTCACGCTGCTCCACCGACGCATAGAAGGCGTCCATGTCCAAGTGGACAATCCTTCGCATACTGTATATATTGCCACTATATGGAGGCCCTCACCGATCGCCAGAGCGAAGTTTTGCGGCTGATTCGCGAGCTCACCGAGGTGTCTGGTTACCCGCCGACGCGCGCCGAGATCGCCGAGAAAATGGGCTTTCGCTCGGTGAACGCCGCCGAGCAGCACTTGCGCGCGCTCGAGAAAAAGGGCGCGATCGACATCTCGTCCGGCGCCTCGCGGGGCATCCGCGTGCGCGACGCCCGCTCGGGCGGCAAGCTCGGTCGGCTGCTCGAGCTGCCGGTGATCGGCCGCGTAGCAGCCGGTGCGCCCATCCTTGCCGAAGAGAACATCCAGGCGCGCTATCAGCTCGATCCGAATCTGTTCACGCCGCGAGCCGACTACCTGCTGCGCGTGCGTGGCATGTCCATGCGCGATGCAGGTATCCTCGAAGGCGACCTGGTCGCCGTGCACAAGACGCCGGAGGCGCGCAGCGGCCAGATCGTCATCGTGCGCCTCGGCGACGAGGTGACGGTGAAGCGCCTGCGCCGCCGCGGCCATTCGGTGCAGCTCGAACCCGAGAATCCCGAGTTCGAGCCGATCGAAGTCGACGCGCGCTCCGAGGCGCTGGTCATCGAGGGCATTGCGGTCGGCGTCATCCGCAGCGGCAAGAGCCTGTAAGAACCGCAGAACCCGCTAGAACCGCAGCACCCGTTTTTTCTTTCCTTATAGAATCGCGCAGGCTCCCGCCTGCGCATGAATCAAACCACCACCGCTAACGGCCCGCGGCGCGAAGCGCCGGCTGCCGGCGCATCGTCCGGCGTCCGCGACCGCGCCGACCCCCGGCTCGTGCTCGCCGATCGCGTCGAGCAGCTCTACGGCCAGATGTGGGTGGGCATCCTCGCCACCTTCGCCATCGGCGGCGTCGCCACCTTCGAGTTTTGGAACGAACGCCTGCGCGACCTCGTTCTCTTCTGGTGGGGGCTGGTGCTGCTCATCAGCGCCGCGAGCGCGGTCCTCCTCTGGTCGTATCGCCACAGCTCCGACCGCGCCGAGCACGCCGCGCAGTGGCTGCGCTGGCTCGGCATCGCCGCGCTCGCCATGGGCGCCAACTGGGGCTTCGCCGGCGCCGTGTTCTTCCCCTCGCATACCGACGAGCAGCAGGTCTTCCTCGCCTTCCTGCTCGCCGGCATGATGTCGGGCGGCATCCCGGTCTACGCCGGCTCCTGGCCGATCTTTGCGCTCTATGCCGCCGGAATCGTGGCGCCTTTCACCTACGTGCTGGCCATGTTCGGCAATCGCCTCTTCGTCGAGCTCGCGCTGCTCGTGCCGATCTTCTACCTGATCAACGTCTCGGTCGCCTGGCGCCTCACCCAGGTGTTCCATTCAGGGTACCGCCTGCGCCATGCCTACGGCAGGCTGACGGAGGACTACAGTGTCCTCAACCAGCGGCTGCAGCGCCAGCTGGGCGAGCTCGACGAAGCACGCCGCCAGGTCGAGGTGAGTGGACGCAAGCTGGCGCTGTTCGCCGAGCGGGCGCCGATAGCGGTGTTCGAGCTGGACCCGTCGGCGGTGGTGACGCAGGTGAACCATGCCGCCGAGCTGCTGTTCGGCTACGCGGCGAGCGAGCTCGCCGGCGGTAGCATCAAGCGGCTGGTGCGGCCGGAGTTCCACGCCGAGTTCGACCGCGAATGGGAGAAGCTTCTCGCTTCCCGCCAGCCGATCGCGGGCATCACGGTGCGCAATCCGCGGCGCGACGGCATCGACCTCGTCTGCGAGTGGACCGTCACGCCGCTCGTCAATGCCGAGGGCGACCTCATCTCGGTCATCGCCCAGGGGCGCGACATCACCGCGCGGCTCGAGGCCGAGCGCATGAAAAAGGAATTCACCTCGACCCTCAGCCACGAGTTGCGCACGCCGCTCACCTCCATCATCGGATCGCTGCAGCTCATCAATTCCGGCGTGCTGGGCGACGCGCCCAAGGACATCGGCGAGCTGACCGCGGTCGCCGAGCGCAACGGCCAGCGCCTGCTCGATCTCATCAACGACATCCTCGACATCGAGAAGATCGAGTCGGGCAAGCTCACCCTGGTCTCGCAGGCCCTGCGCCTGGACGAGCTGGTGCG
>JAQSVY010000104.1 GCA_029266935.1 Burkholderiales bacterium | reverse complement strand
TCCTCGCCGTACATGACGTTCTCGGTGAGGAGCTGCTTCTCGACGTACGCCTTCCATTCCGGCGTGGCGACGACCTTCTTCACCGTGGCGATCCACCAGTCCTGCGCTTCCTTCGGCACGTCGGGCGGCAGCACCAGGCCGCGCGGCATGGAGATGCCCAGCTCGTAGCCCGCCTCGCCGAAGGTCGGGATGTTGCCGAGCACCGCCGGGGTCTTCTTGCCGCTGTAGGCGAGCGCCCGCAGGTCGCCCGACTGCAGCAGGCCCAGCACCTCGCCGGGGTTCACCATCATCGCGTCGAGCGCGCTCGAGAGCACCGCGGTGGTGAGCTCGCCCTGCTTGTTGAACGACACGTACTCGAACTTGAAGCCGGCTTTCTCGGAGAGGAGCTTCGGCACGATGAAGTCGACGTTCACCGCGCCCATGCCGCCGATGGACGGCGACTTGGCGCGCGCCTGCTCGAGGAACTCCTTGAACGTCCTGATCTTCGACTTGCCGTTGACGACGATGATGAGGTCGTCGGAGGCGAGCAGCGCCACCGGGGTGAAGCTCCGCGGCTGCCAGGCGGTGTTCGCTTGCAGCGGCGTGGTGATGAAGCTGCCGCTCGTCGAGGAGATATGGTAGGGGTTGCCCTTCTGGTTGAAGACGTAGCCCCAGCCGACCGCGCCGCTGCCGCCGGGCTTGTTCTCGGCGACGATGTTGTCGGGATAGAGCTTGTACTTCTCCATGATCTGAATCAGCGTGCGCGACATGATGTCGTTGCCGCCGCCAGGCCCGAAGGCGATGGTCCAGTTCAGGCGCTTGCTCGGATAGCGCTCCTGCGCCGTCGCGGGGGCGGCCAGCAGCACGGCGGCAGCGAGGGCCGCAAGGGATCTTGCCAGGATGGTCATGGTGGTCCTCCTCCTCATTGAGATAGTCTCCCACATTTCCTGGCAAATCCGGAGAACCGCATGGCCGCGACCGAAGCTGGGCAGGACCTTCTCTACGAGTTGCGCGAGGGCATCGCGCACGTGACCTTCAACCGGCCGCAGGCCCGCAATGCGCTCACGTTTGCCATGTACGAGCGCCTGGCCGAGGTGTGCGCGATCGCCAACGCCGACCGCTCGATCCGCGCCATGCTGCTCACCGGTGCCGGCGACAAGGCCTTTGCCGCCGGCACCGACATCTCGCAGTTCCGCGCCTTCGACAAGCCGCAGGACGCGCTGGACTACGAGGCGCGCATCGACCGTGTGCTCGGCGCGCTCGAGCGCTGCCGCGTGCCCACCATCGCCGCCATCCAGGGCGCCTGCACCGGCGGCGGCGCCGGCATCGCCGTGTGCTGCGACCTGCGCATCGCCGCGGGCAATGCGCGCTTCGGCTTTCCGGTGGCGCGCACGCTGGGGAACTGCCTGTCCACGGGCAATTACGCGCGCCTCGCGGCGCTGCTCGGGCCGGCGCGGGTCAAGGACATGATCTTCCGCGCTCGGCTGGTGGAGGCGCCCGAGGCGCTCGACATCGGCCTGGTCGGCGAGGTGGTCGACGAACCGGCCGCGCTCATGCCTCGCGCGCTCGAGCTGGCGAAGCTCGTGGCGAGCCATGCGCCGCTCACCCTGCAGGCGACCAAGGAAGCGCTGCTGCGCCTGCGCCCGACGATGCCCGCGGGCTCGGGCGAGGACCTGATCCTGATGTGCTACATGAGCCAGGACTTCCGCGAGGGCATGGATGCGTTCCTCAGCAAGCGCGCGCCGCGCTGGCAAGGCTTGTAGCCGAAACGACTACAGGCCCCGGTACTGGCAATGGCGGCTATAGTCGCGGCGCATGCGCAATAAAGGACCCGTCCCGCAACTCGGCATCGAGGATCCGTTCCGGCAGCTGGTCGAAAGCACGCGCGACTACGCGATTTTCCTGCTCGATCAGCGCGGGCATATCCTGACCTGGAACGCCGGCGCCGAGCGCATCAAGGGCTATACCGCGCCCGAGATCCTCGGCCACCACTTCTCACGCTTCTACACCGAGGACGCGGTGGCGCGGCGCTGGCCAGAGCACGAGCTCGCGGTGGCCGCCACGCAGGGCAGGTTCGAGGACGAAGGCTGGCGCGTGCGCAAGGACGGCAGCCGCTTCTGGGCGAACGTCGTCATCACCGCGCTGCGCGACCCCGGGGGCGAGGTGCGGGGCTTCTCCAAGATCGCGCGCGACCTCTCCGAGCGGCGCCGCGCCGAGGAGAGCCTGCGGCACAGCGAGGAGCGCTTTCGCCTGCTGGTGGAGGCGGTCAGGGACTACGCCATCTTCATGCTCGACACCGACGGCCGCGTGGTGAGCTGGAACGCGGGCGCCGAGCGCATCAAGGGCTACGCGGCGCACGAGATCATCGGCAAGCACTTCTCGGTGTTCTACCCGGAGGACGCGCGGCGCAAGAAATGGCCCGAGCAGGAACTCGCCCTTGCGCGCGAGCACGGCCGCTTCGAGGACGAGGGGCCGCGGCTGCGGAAGGACGGCACGACCTTCTGGGCGAACGTGGTGATCGCCGTGGTGTTCGAGCGCGACGGCACGCTGCGCGGCTTTGCCAAGGTGACGCGCGATCTCACGGACCTGCGCCGGGTCGAGGCGCTCGAGGACGCTAGCCGCAAGACCAACGAGTTCCTGGCGATGCTCGCCCATGAGCTGCGCAACCCGCTCGCGCCCATGGCCAATGCGCTGAAGCTCCTCGCGCGCGTGCCGACCAGCGATCCCACCGAGCTCTGGGTGCGCGAGGTGCTAGAGCGCCAGACCGGCCAGATGTCGCGCCTGGTCGACGATCTGCTCGACGTGAGCCGCGTGACGCGCTCGGCGATGGTGCTCGATCGCAAGCCGCTCGATGCGCGCAAGAGCCTGCGCAATGCGCTCGACGCCGCCCGGCAGTGGATCGAGGAGGGCAGGCACCGGCTCACGCTTGCGATCGCGGACGAGCGCCTGGACGTCGACGGCGACGAAGTGCGCCTGAACCAGGTGTTCCAGAACCTGCTGCACAACGCTGCCAAGTACACGCCGCAGGGCGGCGAGATCCGGGTCACGGCGCGCCGCGAGGGCGACGAGGCGGTGATCAGCGTGCGCGACAGCGGCGTCGGCATGACGCCGGAGCTCATCGAGTCGGCCTTCCAGATCTTCAAGCAGGGCAACCAGAGCCTCGACCGGCCGCACGGCGGGCTGGGCGTCGGTCTCAGTCTGGTGCAGCGGCTGGTGCACCTGCACGGCGGGAGCGTGCAGGCACGCAGCGAAGGGCCGGGCAAGGGAGCCGAGTTCATCGTGCGCCTGCCCCTGCGCGCCGAGCCGGCGATCATCGATGCCGCCAGTCTGTCCAAGGAGGATGGAAGGCACACCGGCACGCCGCGGCGCGTGCTGGTCGTCGACGACAACCAGGATGCCGCGCACGCGCTGCGGCTGCTCTTGCAGACCGATGGCCACGACGTGATGGTCGCGGCCGACGGCGCCGCCGGGCTCGCGCTCGCGCGCGAGCACCGGCCCGACGTGGTGCTGCTCGACATCGGCCTGCCGACGCTGAATGGCTACGAGATCGCCACGCGCATCCGCGCCGATCCGGCGCTCAAGAGCACCGTGCTCGTCGCCGTCACCGGCTATGGGCAGATGCACGACCGCGCGCGCGCCTCGGCCAGCGGCTTCGACCATCACCTCGTGAAGCCGGTGGAGTTCCGCGCCCTGCAGGAGCTGCTCCGCACTTAGACCTTATAATCTGAGGGCTTAGCGCATGGCGCTCTACACCCTCGGACTCAACCACCAGACGGCGCCGCTCGCCGTGCGCGAGCGCGTGGTGTTCCACGTCGAGCGGCTGCGGGAGGCGCTGGCGGAGCTCAAGCGCAGCTTGGCCCAGGAAGCGGCCATCCTCTCCACCTGCAACCGCACCGAGCTCTACGTTTCGGGCGAGGAACCGGCGGCCCTCGCCCAGTGGCTGGCGCGCTACCACCGCGTGCCGGCCGACGAGCTGCAGCGCTACCTCTATACCCTGCCGCGCGAGCAGGCAGTGCGCCACGCCTTCCGTGTCGCCTCCGGGCTCGACTCCATGGTGGTGGGAGAGCCGCAGATCCTCGGCCAGATGAAGGAAGCCGCGCGCACCGCGGAATCCGCCGGAACCCTGGGAACGCTGCTGCACCGCCTGTTCCAGCGCTCCTTCGCCGTGGCCAAGGAGGTGCGCTCTACCACGCACATCGGCGCGGCGAGCGTTTCCATGGCCGCGGCGGCGGTGAAGCTCGCCGCGCGCATCTTCCCAAGCCTCAAGGACCAGAGCGTGCTGCTGATCGGCGCGGGAGAGATGATCGAGCTCGTCGCCACGCACTTCGCGGCGCAGGCGCCGGCGCGCATGGCGGTGGCGAACCGCACCCTCGAGCGCGGCCAGCGCCTGGCGCACCGCGTCAACGCGCACGCGATCGAGCTGCGCACTCTCGCCGAGCAGCTGCACGAATACGACGTCGTCGTCTCCTCGACGGCTTCTTCGTTGCCGATCCTCGGCAAGGGACTGGTCGAGCGCGCGCTGCGCGCCCGGCGGCGCCGGCCGATCTTCATGGTCGACCTCGCCGTGCCGCGCGACATCGAGCCCGAGGTCGCCGAGCTCGACGACATTTTCCTCTACACCGTGGACGACCTCGCCACGATCGTCAGCGCGAACCTCGACCAGCGCCGTTCCGCGGTGGTCCAGGCCGAGGTCATCATCGAGGCGCAGGTCGGGCAGTTCATGTACTGGATGGAGTCGCGGGAGAGCGTGCCCGCGATCGTGGCGCTGCGCCACCAGGCAGAGGAGGCGCGCCGCGCGGAGCTCGAGCGCGCGCTGCGGCTGCTCGAGCGCGGCGAGGCCCCGGCGCAGGTGATGGAGCGCCTCTCGCAGACGCTCACCAACAAGCTGCTGCACGCGCCGACCCAGGCGCTGAAAAAGCCCGGCAAGTGAAGCCAGCGCTGCGCGCCAAGCTCGACTCGATGGTCGGGCGGCTGGAGGAGCTCAACCACCTGCTGGCGAGCCCCGAGGCTACCCGGGACCTTGATCGCTTCCGCAGCCTCTCGCGCGAGCACGCCGAGCTGTCCGCCGTCGCGGCGCTGTTCCAGGACTTCGTGCAGGCCGAGCGCGACGCCGGCGAGGCGCGCGACATGGCCGCCGACGCCGCCATGAAGTCCTACGCCGACGAAGAGCTGAAGAAAGCCCGCGCGGCGATGGAGCGCCTCGAGGCCGAGCTGCAGAAGGCGCTGCTGCCCAAGGACCCGAACGACGAGCGCAACGTCTTCCTCGAAGTGCGCGCCGGTGCCGGCGGCGACGAGTCGGGGCTCTTCGCGGGCGAGCTGGTGCGCATGTACACGCGCTATGCCGAGCGCCAGGGCTGGCAGGTGGAGATCATTTCCGAGAGCCCCTCCGAGCTCGGCGGCTACAAGGAATTCGTCGCGCGCATCGTCGGCCAGGGCGTGTACTCCAGGCTCAAGTTCGAGTCGGGCGGACACCGCGTGCAGCGGGTGCCGGAAACCGAGGCGCAGGGCCGCATCCATACCTCGGCCTGCACGGTAGCGGTGCTGCCCGAGGCGGACGCGGTGCACGAGGTGGCGCTCAACCCCGCGGAGCTGCGCATCGACACCTTCCGCGCCTCCGGCGCCGGCGGGCAGCACGTTAACAAGACGGAGTCGGCAATCCGCGTCACGCACCTGCCGACGGGCATCGTCGTCGAGTGCCAGGACTCGCGCTCGCAGCACAAAAACCGCGAGAAGGCGCTCGGCGTGCTCGCCGCGCGCATCCGCGACAAGCAGCTGCGCGAGCAGCAGGCGAAGACCGCCTCGACGCGAAAATCGCTGATC
>JAQSVY010000103.1 GCA_029266935.1 Burkholderiales bacterium | reverse complement strand
GTTGCGCGCGGTGACGTCGTCCTTCGTGACGAAACGGTCCTTGTGCTTGATCAGCAGCCAGCTCTTCCGGTCGGAAGTCCGCACCAGCGCAAACGAACCCTTGATCTTCTCGCCCCGCAAGGTGACGCTGAGCTTGCCTTTTTCCAGCGCCCGCGTGACCTGCCGCTCGGCCGCGCCGCGGTCTTCTACCCAAGGCTGTTCCTCGTCCGGCGAGTACGCGCCGCAATCCCAGACGATCACCTCCCCCGAGCCATACTGGCCCGGCGGGATGACGCCCTCGAAGGAGGCGTACTCGAACGGATGATCCTCGGTCTGCACCGCGAGGCGCTTTTCCGCAGGGTCGAGCGACGGGCCCTTTGGCACCGCCCAGGACTTGAGCACGCCGTCGCACTCGAGGCGGAAATCGTAGTGCAGGCGCCGCGCCGAGTGCTGCTGGAGGACGAAGAGAAGCGGTCCGCTCCGCGCCTCGGCCACCGCGGGCGCGGGCTCGGGTGTCGCGGTGAAGCTGCGCTTGGCGGAATATTCGCTAAGCTTCCCCTTCGCCATGGCTAATTCTAAGAGGCTCTTCGCGGGCGCAAGCGGGTACTCCTTCAAGGAGTGGAAGGGCAGCTTCTATCCGCAGAGCATTCGGCCTGAAGCCATGCTCGCCTGGTACGCCGAGCGCCTGCCGACAGTCGAGATCAACAACACTTTCTACCGGATGCCGCGCCCCGAAGTGCTGGAGAACTGGTCGAAGGCAACGCCCCCTGACTTCAAGTTCGCCATCAAGGCATCCCGACGTATCACACACCTTTCGCGCCTCAATCCCGATACCGCGGCTGATTCCGTGAGCTTCCTCTACAAGAACCTCGCGACGCTAGGGCCAAAGCGCGGGCCGGTGCTCTTCCAGCTGCCGCCGTTCCTCAAAAAGGACCTGGCGCGCCTGGACGCATTCCTCGGCCTGCTGCCGCCCGGGCACGCGGCCGCACTCGAATTCCGCAACGAGAGCTGGTTCTCCGATGACGTCTATGAGGCACTCAAGGGCGCCGGCGCTGCGCTGTGCCTCTCGGAGCGCGAGGACGACGCGCCGCCGCCGCTGGTGGAAACGGCACCCTGGGGCTACGTGCGGCTGCGGCTGGAAACCTATTCGGATGAAGACCTTGGCCGATGGGCAACCCGCCTGGGACGGACCGGCTGGACCGAGATCTACGCGTACTTCATGCACGAGCCGACCGCTCCGGCGTACGCACAAACGCTGATGAAGCGGTTCTAGAATTGCCGCATGGATTCCTCCGCCCTGAAGGTGTACTGGCGACCCGGATGCTCGAGCTGCGTCAAGGTCAAGGAGTTCCTCTCCGGCCTCGGAGTCGCCTATCAATCGATCAACGTCTCCGCCGAGCCGCAAGCCATGGACGAACTGCGCGCGCTCGGCGTGCGCACCGTCCCGGTGGTCGCGCGCGGCAGCGAGTACGTCTTCGCGCAGGAGCTTGCCGACGTCTCGCGGTTCATCGGCCGCGAGGTGGCGTTCCGACGGCTCGCCGCCCCCGAGCTGGTGGAGAAATGGCTCACCGTGCTCGACGCCGCGCAGCGGCATGTGATGCAAGTACCGTTCGAAGGCCTCGGCGAGCGGGCGACGCCCGGCCGCGACCGGAGCATCCGCGATCTCGCCTATCACATCTATCAGGTCGCCGACGCCTTCCTGCAGGCCGTGGACGAAGGCAAGGAAGACTTGACGGCGATCTACAACGCGCCCCCTCCGGCTGCGGTGCGCACCCCCGAGGACATCCGGCAGTACGGCGCCGGCGTGACCGCCCGGCTGCGCCAATGGTGGGCCGGGGTCCAGGACAGGTCGTGCAGCGGGACACTGCTGACCTATTACGGCGCTCAGCCGTTGCATCACGTCCTCGAGCGCTGCGTCTGGCATTCGGCGCAGCACGCACGCCAGATCATCGCCGTGCTGGAGCGCTCAGGCATCGCGGCAGACGCTCCGCTCACTGACCAGGACTACGCCGGCCTGCCGATGCCGGCAGGCCTCTGGGAATAGCCGCCCAATCAGGAGGAAGCCCTGAATTCTGAAAAGGAGGAGGCATCATGCGCAATCGATCGTTAGTTGGTCTGAGCACGGCGTTGACGGGAGCCGCTCTGGCAGTCGCGGCAATTCTGCCCGCGCCGGCCGGGGCCGCGGATTTCGGCGGCAAGACCATCGAGTTCGTCGTACCCTTCCCGACCGCCGGCGGGTCGGACGTCTGGGCGCGGTTCTTCGCACCTTTCCTAACCGAGGCGCTGCCGGGCAAACCGACGGTCGTGGTCAAGAACGTGCCGGGCGGCGGCTCGATCACCGGCACGAACCAGTTCGTGCAGCGGGCGAAGCCCGATGGGCTGTCGATCCTCGGCACCTCCGGTAGCACCCAGCTTCCCTACCTGCTCGACGACCCGCGCGTGCGCTACGAGCTCAAGGACTTGATCCCGGTGCTCGTGTCGCCCACGGGCGGCGTCGTGTACGTGAATCCCGAGCTCGGCGCCAAGGACGCGCGAGACATCCCCAAGCTGCGCGGCAAGAAGATGAAGTACGGCAGCCAGGGGCCGACCTCGCTCGACCTCGTGCCGGTGCTTGCCTTCGAGATCATGGGGCTCGACGTCGACCCGGTGTTCGGCCTCGCGCGTGGCCCGGCGCGCGTCGCGTACGAGCGCGGCGAGTCGCTGATCGATTACCAGACCTCTTCAGCCTACCTTCGCAACGTCGTGCCGCTGATCAAGATCGGCAAGGCCGTGCCGCTGTTTTCCTGGGGCGTGCTGAACGACAAAGGTGAGTTCACGCGCGACCCGACCTTCCCGGATCTGCCGCACTTCGCCGAGGCCTACGAAATGGCCTATGGCAAGAAGCCCTCGGGCACCGCTTACGAGGCGTACAAGGCGTTCGTGGTAGCGGGGTTCGCGGCGCAGAAGCCGATCTTCCTCCCCAAGGGCACGCCGCAGGACGTCGTCGACACGTACGTGCAGTCACTGGCCAAGGTGGTGAAGACGCCGTCGTTCAAGGAGAAGGCGGGCGACGAGCTGGGTGAGTACGAGCAGGCCGTCGGCCCGGCGGCGCGCGAGGCGATGAGGGTGGCGCTAACCATCGACCCGCAAGCGAAGGCCTGGGTGAAGGACTGGCTTACCCGCCGCTTCAATGTGAAGTTCGAAGCGAAGTAAGCGCCCTTGCTCGACGTCGTCGGCGCGGCGCTGGCGAACGTCCTGAGCGGCACGCATGTGCTGTACATGCTGCTCGGCGTCGCCGTGGGCCTCATCGTCGGCATCCTGCCCGGCCTTGGCGGGATCGCCGGCATGTCGATCCTGCTGCCGTTCGTCTACGGCATGGACACGGTATCGGCGCTCGCCCTGCTCATCGGGCTGCTCGCGGTTGTCCCGACCGGCGACACCTTCGCCTCGATCCTCATGGGCATCCCCGGCAGCGCGGCCTCCCAGGCCACGATCCTCGACGGCTTCCCCATGGCAAAGCGCGGCGAGGCAGCGCGCGCGCTGTCGGCGGCGTTCTTCAGCTCCATGCTGGGAGGTCTGTTCGGCGCGTTGGTGCTCACGGCGTTCATTGTCGTCGCGCGGCCGATCATCCTCGCGTTCTCGTCGGCCGAGCTCTTCATGCTTACGGTGCTCGGCCTCGGCATGGTGGGGGTGCTCTCGGGCTCAAGTCTCACCAAGGGCCTGCTGTCGTGCGCGCTCGGACTGCTTCTTGGCATGGTCGGCGCGGCACCAGCGACCGGGGAGTGGCGGCTCGTGTCGGGCGTCGAGTATTTGGTGGACGGCCTACCGCTCGTGGTTGTGGCGCTGGGACTCTTCGCGATTCCGGAGATCATCGATCTCCTTCGCCGCCATGGCGCGATCGCCCGGGTCGCGACCCTGGGGAGCGGCTGGCTGCGCGGGATCCGTGACACGCTGAGGGAGTGGGCCGTCGTGCTCCGTTGCTCGGGGATCGGGTGCCTGATCGGCGCGATGCCCGGCCTCGGCGGCTCGGTGGCTGACTGGATGGCCTACGGCCACACGGTGCAGCTGGCCAAGGACAAGTCCCAGTTCGGGCGCGGCGACGTGCGCGGCGTGCTCGCGCCCGAGTCGGCGAACAACGCGGTGGCCGGCGGCGCGCTCGTTCCGACCCTGCTCTTCGGCATTCCGGGGTCGGGCAGCACAGCGATCTTCCTCGGCGGCATGGTACTCCTCGGCATCCAGCCGGGCATCACCCTGATCGAGACCCGGCTCGACCTCGTCTACACCATCATCTGGACGCTCGCGATCGCGAACGTGATCGGGGCGGGGCTGTGCGTCGCGGTGTCGCCGGCCGTGGCGCGCATTACCACGCTCCCGTACGCCTACGTCGCGCCTTTCATGCTGATGATCATCTTCTTCGCGGCCTACCAGGCGACCACCCACTGGGGCGATATCCTGGCGTTGCTCGCGATCGGCGTTCTCGGCCTCTACATGCGCCGCTTCGGCTGGCCACGGCCGCCGCTCATCGTCGGCTTCGTGCTTGCCCCGGGTGCCGAGAACTACCTCTATCAGGCCATCCAGTTCCACGGCTGGGCGTGGGTCCTCCGCCCGGGGGTCCTGATCATCGCCGCGATCACCATCGCCTCGATGTGGGCCGGCGCCCGCTACGGGCGCAACACCGTAGACGAGGGTGGCGAGAGCGGCCGGGTGCGGGACAAGCGCCCGCAGCTCGCGTTCGCGCTCGTCATGGTCGCGCTCTTCGCCTATGCGGTTTTCGACCTCTTGCGCTGGACGTTCCTCGCCAAGACCTTTCCGCTCGCCGTCGCGGCCGCGAGCGTCGCGGGTGCGCTCTTCGTGGCAGGCGTCATCTGGCGCGGGCCGCGGTCAAGTGCGATGGTGTTCGACACCGAGGCCGCCGCCGCCGACGGCGCGAGCCCGCTCGGGCGCTATTTCCTCTGGCTCGCGGCCCTCCTCACCGCGAGCGGCCTTGTCGGCTTCGTGATCGGGCTTACCCTCTTCTTCGCCGCGTTCCTCCACGTCGAGGCACGCGCACCGCTCGGACGCAACGCGCTCCTCACCGTATCGGCGGTCGCGTTCCTCGCGGCAATGTCACACATCTTCGTGCTGGATTTCCCGCGCGGCGTGCTGCAGGGGCTTGTCGAAATGCCCTGGCCGTTCCGTTAGCCGATCGCGCCTAGTCGCGCGCGATCGGCCAGACACCCGAGCACCCCTACTTCAGGATGCGCAGCTCGACGCGCCGGTTCGCGCTGCGGCCTTGTACGGTGCGGTTGTCCGCCACCGGTTGATCGGGACCGTAGCCGCGGGCCACGAGGCTGGCGGCGCTCACGCCCTTCGAAACGAGATAGCGCACAACCGATTCCGCACGCTGCTGCGACAGCACGCGGTTACGCGCCGCCGAGCCGGTGTTGTCGGTATGCCCGGCGACCTCCGCCCTGACATCGGGGTTCTTCGTCAGCGTGGCCGCCGTTTCGTCCAGGACCGCCATCGACTGCGCCGTGAGCGCGGCGGAGTTGGTCGCGAACGTCACGCCCTTCAGCACGGTGACTTCCTGCAGCTCGCAGCCGCGGGCGTCCACCTTCGCGCCCGCGCGAGTGCCGGGGCAGCGGTCGAGCCGGTCCACCACGCCGTCGCGGTCGCTGTCGAGCTCGCAGCCCTGAGCATCCACCTTGGCGCCGGCGGGCGTACCGGGGCACTTGTCCAGGCGATCCGCGACCCCATCGCCATCCGCATCGGGCTCGCAGCCCTGCGCGTCCACGCGCGCGCCAGCGGGCGTTCCCGGGCAGCGATCGGCGCCATCGGGCACCCCATCGCCGTCGCTGTCGGCC
>JAQSVY010000102.1 GCA_029266935.1 Burkholderiales bacterium | reverse complement strand
GGCTACGTGGCGGCGAGCTCCTACGAGCTCTCCCACGAGCGCGAGTACCACGCGATCCGCAGCTCGGCGGCGCTCTTCGACATCTCCCCGCTCTACAAGGACCGGCTGCGCGGCCCGGATGCGGCGCGGCTCCTCGACCGGGTGACGACGCGCGACGTGTCGCGCACGCAGGTGGGGCAGGTGCTCTACACGGGCTGGTGCGACGGCGCGGGCAAGCTCCTCGACGACGGCACGGTGGCGAGGCTCGGCGAGGCGTTCTTCCGCATGACCTCCGCCGACCCGAACCTGCGCTGGCTGCAGGACAACGCGCTCGGCCTCGAGGTCGAGATCGAGGATATCTCGGAGTCCGTAGGCGCGCTCTCGCTCCAAGGTCCCAGTGCGAAATCGATCCTCGAGCGGCTGGGCGAGCTGCCGCCGCTCAAGTACTTCCGCCTCGCCGAGACGCGGCTTCGCGGTATTCCGGTCAGCGTCTCGCGCACCGGGTATACCGGCGACCTTGGCTATGAGATCTGGGTCTCCAGGGGAGACTCGCTGCGACTCTGGGACGCGCTCATCGAGGCCGGCACGCCCTACGGCATCACGCCGGCCGGCATGCTGGCGCTCGACGTGGCGCGCATCGAGGCGGGCCTGATGCTGCTCGACGTCGACTACGTCTCGGCGCGCAAGGCGCTCATCGAGAGCCAGACCTCCTCGCCCTACGAGCTCGACCTGGGCTGGACGGTCGACCTGCGCAAGCCGGCCTTCATCGGCCGGGCGGCGCTTGCCGCCGAGGTGGGCCGCGAGCCGCAGTGGCGCTTCGTCGGCATCGAGGTCGACTGGGACTCCCTCGAGCAGCTGCACGCCGAGGCGGGACTTGCGACGCGCGTGCCGCCGGTGCCGTGGCGGACCAGCGTACCGCTCTATGCGGCCGGCCAGCAGGTGGGCTACGCAACGAGCGGCGGCTGGTCGCCGCTGCTCAAGAAGTACATCGCCCTCGCGCACCTGCGCGCGCAATGGGCGGCCCCGGGCGCGACGCTCGAGATGGAGGTCACGGTCGAGCATCACCGCCGGCGCGCCGCCGCGCGCGCGGTGAAGAAGCCCTTCTTCGATCCGGAGCGAAAGCGCGCCGCGTGAAGCGCTACGATGCCGTCGTCATCGGCGGCGGCCATAACGGGCTGGTCTGCGCCGCCTACCTCGCCCGGGCCGGCAGGAAGGTGCTGGTCCTGGAGCGCCGCGAGCGCGTCGGCGGCGCGGCGATGAGCGAGGAGGTATTCCCGGGTTTTCGCTTCTCGGTGTTCTCGTACGTCGTCAGCCTTCTGCGGCCCGAGATCATCCGCGACCTCGAGCTGCCGCGCCACGGCCTGCACATCCTGCCGCTCGAGAGCACGCTCACGCCGCTGCCGAACGGCGATTACCTTGCGCAGTGGAACGACCACGACCAGAACCGGCGCGAGCTCGCGCGCCACTCGCTGCGCGATGCCGAGGCCTACGACGAATTCGGCCGCGTGCTGCACCACATGGCCCGTGCGATCAAGCCGATGCTCGCCATGGCACCGCCCGATCCGACGTCCTTTCATCCCACGGAATTGCTTTCGCTCCTTCAGCTCAGGAAGTACTTCCGTGACCTTGGAAAAGAGCGCTTTCACGCCCTGCACAAGCTGCTCACGATGAGCGCCGCGGACTATCTCGATGAATGGTTCGAGACCGAGGCGCTGAAGGCGACGAAGTCCGCGAGCGGCATCATCGGTACGCTCCTCGGGCCGCGCTCCCCCGGCACCGCCTACGTGCTGCTGCACCACTATATGGGCGAGCTCGACGGCGTGTTCCGCGCTTGGGGCTTTGCCAAGGGCGGCAACGGCTCGGTGAGCGCCGCCATCGCCGCTGCCGCCACGGCACGCGGCGCGGAGATCCGGACTCAGGCCTCAGTGAAAGAAGTTCTGATTCGCAGCGGCAAAGCGCGCGGCGTGGTGCTCGAAAGCGGCGAGGAGATCAAGGGCACCGTCGTCGTCTCGGGCGCCGACCCGCGGCGCACCTTTCTTTCGCTCGTAGGCGAGAAGCACCTTCCGGCGGAGCTCGTAGAATCGATCCGCCGTTTCCGCTTCCGCGGCTCCTCGGCCAAGGTCAACCTTGCGCTGGGCGAGCTGCCGAGCTTCACCTGCC
This sequence comes from Burkholderiales bacterium, assembly GCA_029266935.1. Classification (GTDB taxonomy): domain Bacteria; phylum Pseudomonadota; class Gammaproteobacteria; order Burkholderiales; family SG8-39; genus SCGC-AG-212-J23. The sequence continues at coordinate 4,862 of JAQSVY010000102.1, read as the reverse complement.
TCCCCGGGCCGGGAGCGCACCTACGCGGCGCGGTCTCGATCAGCCCGAGCGTGGAGTACCTCGAGCGCGCCTACGACGACGCCAAGTACGGCGAGATCTCCCGCCACCCCTACATGGACATCGTCATCCCCTCGATGATCGATCCGGCGATGGCGCCGCCGGGGAAGCACGTCATGTCGATCTTCGTGCAGTACGCGCCCTACCACCTGAACGGCGGCTGGACCGACGCGAAGCGCGAGACCCTGGGCGACGCCGTGGTCGATACCCTGTCGCAGTACGCCCCCAACCTCAAACGCGCCATCCTGCACCGGCAGGTCGTCACGCCCGCCGACATCGAGCGCATCGTCGGCCTCTCGGAGGGCAACATCTTCCAGGGCGAGCTCACCTTGCAGCAGATGTTCTTCCTGCGCCCCGCCCCGGCCTGGTCGAAGTACCGGACCCCGGTCGCAGGCCTCTACCAGTGCGGCTCCGGCACGCATCCGGGCGGCGGGGTGATGGGTGCCTCGGGCCGCAACGCCGCGTTTGCCATCTTAGGGGCCGGCGCGTGAGCGCTCGTGGGATCGTCATCGGTGGTGGGGTGAACTCGCTGGTGGCCGCGCACCTGTTGTCCAAGGGGGGGTACGCCGTCAGTCTTTTCCCCGAAGGGGAATCGATCGGGCAAGACGGCCTCGGCTGGGTGCCGCCGCAGGTTGCGCGCGCGCTGCGCCTCGAAGGCCTGAAGATCGAGGCGCCCGATCCCTGGGCGGTGGCGCCTTTGCCCGGCGGCGGCCGGCTCGAGCTCTGGCGCGACGTGGCGCGCTCGGCCGAGTCGATCCGTCGCGTCAGCCCGGCGGACGCGCAGAAGTGGCCGCATTTCTGCACGCGCATGGCGCTGCTGGCGCGCTTCCTCGAGAAAGCCTATCTCGAGCCGCCGCCAGACCCGCTTGGCGCGCGCTTCGCCCTGCGCGCGCGCCTGCTCGGGCGGCAGGGGCTCGTGGACCTGATGCGGCTCCTGCCGATGTCGGTGGCGGAGCTTCTCGACGAGTGGTTCGAGAACGACACGCTCAAGGGCGTGCTGGGCGCGGCCGGCATCATGCACCAGCAGCAGGGCCCGCGCTCCGGCGGCACCGCGTTCCGTTTCATTCACCACCACGTCGGCAGTCCGACGGGGGTATTCCGACCCCCTCGGTCGAACCTTCACGCGCTACTCGTCAAGCGTCCGGGCGTCGAGGCGTGTGAGGGGAAGATCACGTCGCTGCTCGTGCGCGAAGGCCGCGTCCATGGCGTCCTCCAGGACGGCAAGGAAATCGAGGCCTCGCTCGTGCTCTCGGGCGCGCACCCGCGCCGCGCCCTGCTCGAGCTGGTTGACGCGGCATGGCTCGACCCGGAGCTCGTGCGTGGGCTGCGCCACCTGCGCGATCGCGCCGTGGCGGCGCACGTGACGCTGCAGCTCGACCGCGCGCCGGGCTTCAACACGCTGGTGCACGCGCCTTCGCTCGACTATCTGGAGCGGGCCTACGACGACTCGAAGTACGGCCGCGTCTCGCAGGGCCCATGCATCGAGGCGTATTGCGACGGCGGGCATCGCGTCGAGGCACTGGTCCAGTACGTCCCCCCTGGCACCGACACACGCGCGCTCGCCGACGTGGTCGCCGCCGCGCTATCCGAGCAGCTCGGAGATGCGGTCATCGAGTCGGTCGAGGTCACGCCACCCTCCCAGCCGCACCAGGTCGAGCTCGCCCTCGACCAGGCGCTGTGGATGCGGCCGCTGCCGGAGCTTGCGCACTACCGCACGCCGATCGCCGGCCTGTGGCTGTGCGGCGCCGCCATGCATCCCGGCGGCGCCATCGCCGGCGCCGCCGGCTACAACGCCGCGCGCGCCGCGCTCGCCAACCGACCTCAGCTGTAGGGCTCCCAATAAGTGCAGTCGTGTTATCGCTTGCCTTGCCGGCGCGGGTACTCCATGGTCAGGGCCACGAAAGCTGCCGTGTCCTCGCCATAGCTCGCAGCAATGCCTTCCAATGCGCGGTCGAGTGCCTGGGCGGGCGGCAGGCTCTGTAGCAAGGGCAACATCCGGCTCGGCTGATCAGGCCCGTTGGATATGCGGTCGGGGATCAGCATCAGCCCGCGCCGGGTCCGGACCGGCTTGTCCGTCCCGGAGACGGACAGCACGTCGGAGCGACGGGTGCGCGCATAGGCGTCCGCGACGAGCGCCACCGTGATCTCATCGGCGCCGGGCGGCACCTCCAGGCCGAGCGCTTCATGTCGCCAGAACATTGCCTTGTTGCCGAGCGCGGTAAGCAGGCTGCCGACATCGAGCTTGAACTGCTCGCTGTCGTGGCGGGGGCTCCAGTCCATCACGCCAAGCGACCGGGCAACGCTTTCGGCCTTTGCGCGGCCGCCGATCGCCTCGACGAGCGCCACGGAAACGGGAATCGACGCCGATACGCCCGAGGTGGTGATGACATTGCCGTCGGCGATATAGCGCTGGTTGCGCAGCCATCGCGTCGCCGGGTGCTTGCGCTCGAGCCGGTCGATCGTTTTCCAGTGCGCCGTGGCCCGGCGCCCCTCCAGCAGCCCGGCGTTCGCGAGGACCGGGACGCCGTCACAGATGCCGACAATCGTCGCCCCGCGAGCGGCCTGCAGCCTGATCCAGGCAAGCATGACCGGGTCCTCGGCCCCGACGTAGACGTTGGGGACGATCACGTAGTCCGCCCCGCGGGGGAAGCGGGCGTCGAACTCGCTCGTGGTCGCCTGCGCCTGAAAGCGAAGCGCAGGGCTCATCCGGATCGGGCCTTCGCCCGTGGCCACCGCGACGACGTCGGCGACGCCGGATGCCGCGAGGATCCCGTAGGGGACGACGTAGTCCGTGACTTCGGTGGCGGCGTTGTATCCCACCACCGCGACCAGCGCGCGCTCGCGGCCGAACCGGGGCGCATGCGAGGGGATGTTCGAGCGACTCGCCGCGAGGGCGCGGTCGCTTTCGGGGAGGTCCGGGGATCCCCAGCTGCTGAAGGTCACGGCCATGGCTGCGAAGACGCGGCCGGCAAATGCCAGCAACGAGTGCCGACTTGCCCGGGCGGCGGGTCCGGAAGAGAACGGTGCTGTATTCATGACGGCTCCTTGGGTAGGAAGCCGCCACTTTCAACTTTCCAATGATGGGAGAGTCAAGCGTCCTTGCCGCGCGGTCGGTATTGCGGCCATGGCGGGAGGGCGTGGAACCGCCGAAATGCTTCCGATCGGAAGCATTTCGGCATTGCGACTTCTAGGCCGGACGGGGCGTGTAGCCGGCCGCCGCGAGGCACGCGGCGATCTCTTCGGCCGGCAGGGTCGACTCAACGCTCACCAGCTTCTGGGCGAGCGCGATCTCGACGCTTGCGTGCGGGTCCTCTGCCTTGAGCGCCTTGGTGATGGTGCTCGCGCAGTGGCCGCAGGTCATGTCGGGGACGAGGAATCGAGGCATGGGGAGTCTCCTTTGAATAGGGGCTCCAGGCTGAGCCCTCCCCTCGTGGTAAGGTCAAGCCTTGACCCTCCCACCAGGGCAGGGTTGAGACTGCGGCTCCATGAAAACCGCCAACCTGATCAAGCTGCCCATCGAAGGCATGACCTGCGCCTCCTGCGTGGCGCGCGTGGAGAAGGGCATGACCTGCGCCTCCTGCGTGGCGCGCGTGGAGAAGGCCCTGAAGGCCGTGCCCGGCGTCGGCTCGGCCGAAGTCAACCTCGCCACCGAGACTGCCACGGTGGCGCTTGCCGAGGGCGCCGCGCCCGAGTCGCTCGTCGCCGCGGTCCGCGATGCCGGCTACGAGGGGCGCCTCGCGCCGGCGCCGAAGCCCGCGAAGGACCGGAGCTGGTGGCCGGTCGCTGCCGCCGCGGCGCTCACGGCGCCGCTCCTGTTTCCCATGCTCGCCGACTGGGCGCTGCCCGGCTGGCTGCAGCTCGTCCTCGCGACGCCGGTGCAGTTCTGGCTGGGGGCGCGCTTCTACCGGGCGGGCTGGAAGGCGCTGCTCGCCGGCATCGGCAACATGGACCTGCTCGTGGCCCTCGGCACCAGCGCCGCCTACGGTCTCTCGGCGTACATGCTCTGGCGCCACTGGGAGCACGAGCCGCACCTGTACTTCGAGGCGTCCGCCGCGGTGATTACGCTGGTGCTGCTCGGCAAGTGGCTCGAGGGACGCGCCAAGCGCCAGACGACGGAGGCGATCCGCGCGCTGCAGTCGCTGCGCCCGGAAACCGCGCGCGTCGTGCGCGCCGGCGCCGAGCTCGAGATCCCGGTCGCGCGGCTCGCGCTGGACGACATCATCGTGGTCCGTCCCGGCGAGCGCATCGCGGCCGACGGCATCGTCGTTGAAGGCCGCAGCCACGCGGACGAATCCATGCTGACCGGCGAGTCGCTGCCGGTCGCAAAGGCGCCGGGCGATGGGGTCACCGGCGGCGCGGTCAATGCCGAAGGCGTGCTCGAGGTGCGCGTCGCCGCGGTCGGCGCGCAATCGACGCTCGCCAGGATCATCGAGCTGGTGGAGAACGCTCAGGCGAAGAAGGCGCCGATCCAGCGGCTGGTGGATCGCGTGAGCGCGGTCTTCGTTCCCGCCGTGCTCGGCATCGCGCTCGTCACCGTGATGGGATGGGGCCTTGCGACCGGCGACTGGGAGCAGGCGCTGCTGAACGCCGTGGCGGTGCTCGTCATCGCCTGTCCCTGTGCGCTCGGGCTCGCGACGCCGACGGCGATCATGGCCGGCACGGGCGTCGCGGCAAAGCACGGCATCCTCATCAAGGACGCGGAGGCGCTGGAGATCGCGCATGCCGTCGATGCCGTCGCCTTCGACAAGACCGGAACGCTCACCGTCGGAAAGCCCTCCCTCACCGATTTCGCCGCCTTCGGCCTG
>JAQSVY010000101.1 GCA_029266935.1 Burkholderiales bacterium | reverse complement strand
GACCTGGGCGGCACCGCGCGCACGAAAGATGTCACGCAGGCCGTCATCGACGCGCTTTAGGCGATGCCGACGGCGCTGATCACCGGCGCCGGGCGCGGACTCGGGAAGGAGCTCGCGCGCCAGTACGAAACCGAAGGCTGGCGCGTCATCGGCACCACGCGCCGCGAATTCGATGTGACGGACTTCGCGCAGATCAGAAGATTCTCCGCGGGGCTGAAAGGCGCACCCATCGACCTGCTGTTCTGCAACGCCGGCATCTCCGGCAAGCGCGGCACGTCGATCGGCAGCTTCGACTACGACTCCTGGCAGGAGGTGCTGCGGGTCAACGTGCTCGGCGCAGCGGCAGTGGCCGAGGCCTTCGTCGACAACGTTGCCGCGAGCGAGCGCAAGCGGATCGCGTTCATGTCGAGCCGCCTGGGCTCGATCGCGGAAGCCAGCGGGCGCACCCTGCCCTACGCGTCGAGCAAGGCGGCGCTCAACATGGTCGTCAAGGCACTCTCGGTCTTGCTCGCGCCGCGCGGCATCGTCGTGCTTGCGCTGCATCCGGGCTGGGTGCGCACCGACATGGGCGGCCCGGGCGCGCCGCTCGAGCCCGGGGAATCGGTGCGCGGGCTGCGCAAGGTGATCGAGGGCGCGACCAGCGCCGACTCCGGGCGCTTCCTCAGCCACGACGGCGCGGCCATCCCGTGGTGAAAGACCCGGTCGCCTCGCTCGAGGTTCTCGCCGTTACCGCCGAAGGCAAGGAGCTCAAGCTCGCGGTACGGATCGGGCAGCCCTACCTCGAGAAGGAAGGAAGTTGGGCCTGTCCGGTGGAAGTCTCGCCGATCTACGGCGAGCTTGCCGACATCCGCGGCGTCGATTCCTTCCACTCCCTGTGGCTCGCCTGCTCGCTGGTGCTGAAGCTGCTCGAGAGCTTCAAGTCCTCCGGCGGTAAGCTCTACGATGGCGAGGGCGGCGAGTTCCCGCTCGAGGGCTACCTCTCCGGCCTCGGCGGCAAGGCGCCCTAGCTTTGCTGCAGGCCGACAGCGCCGGCAACCGCCTGGTCGGCATCGGGCTCGTCTCCGTTACCTACGTCCTCTTCACCCTGCTGGACGGCAGCGCGAAGTGGCTGGTCGGCTCGGTGCCGGTCATCGTCGTGGTGTGGCTTCGCTTCGCCATGCACGTCGTCGTGGCGAGCATCGTCCTCTTCCCTCTTCGTGGCGCTTCCCTCGTCAAGACAGGCCATTTGCGCTGGCACGTGCTGCGCGCGCTGATGTTCGTCGCGATGACGGGCATCAACTTCTGGGCGCTGCAGTACCTGCAGCTCGCGGTGACCTCGTCGATTTACTTCGTGGTTCCGATCATCATCGCGCTGCTCGCCGCGCCCCTTCTCGGGGAGAAGCTCGACCGCGGCCGCTGGGCGGCGATCCTCGCCGGCTTCGCCGGCGTGCTGGTGATCGTGCGCCCCTGGTCGGCGGAGTTCCACCCGGCGATGCTCGCTTCCATCGTCAATGCCGTGCTCTACGCGCTTTTCAACCTCATGACGCGCCGGCTCGCCGCCTACGACTCGCCCGAGACCATCCAGTTCCTGCCGGCGGTGGGCGCCGCCATCGTGCTCGCGCCGTTCGCACTGGCGGCCTGGCAGTCCCCCGCCGGATGGCTCGAGTGGAGCGTGCTGTGCCTGCTCGGCGTGTGCGGCGGCCTCGGTCACTACCTGCTCGCGCTGGCCCACCGGTATGCGCCCGCCACCGTGCTGGCGCCCTTTCTCTACCAGCAGGTGATCTACATGGCGATCTTCGGCTACCTCGTCTTCGGCGACGTGCCGGCGCCGGCCGTGTGGACCGGCGCCGCGATCGTCGTCGCGAGCGGCCTGTACCTCTTCGCGCGCGAGCGCGCGCGGCGATGAAGGGCGCCTCGTGAGCGACCTCGTCACCCTTCCTTTCTGGTCGTTCCTTCTCATCGTCCTGTTCGCCCTCTGGGCGGCGTATGAACACCTGGTCGTCCCGGCGCTGCGCTGGATGGTCGCGCACCCGGCCAACCGCGTGATCGACGAGCTGTCGATGCGCCTTCGCATCGGCATCCGGCCTTTCCAGCGCACGCGCCGCCAGGCGCTCATCCACCGGCTGCTCACCGACCCGAAGGTGCAGCAGGCGGCGGAACGATATGCTTTGCAGAACCACGAACCCTTGGGCGCGGTAATGAGGACGGTAGAGAAATACGCCCGCGAGATCGTCCCGGCGTTCAATGCCTACCTGTACTTCCGCGTCGGCTACTGGCTGGGGCGCACACTGGCGCAGGCGCTCTATCGCGTCCGCCTTGGCTTCATCGACGCGGAGGGCATCGCGAAGATCGGGCCCGACGCGACCGTGGTGTGCGTGATGAACCACCGCTCCAACATGGACTACGTGCTTGCGGGCTACCTCGCCGCCGACCAGGCGGCGCTCTCGTATGCAGTCGGCGAGTGGGCGCGCATCTGGCCGCTCTCGGCGCTGATCCGCGCCATGGGCGCGTACTTCGTGCGCCGCAATTCCGCCGACGAGCTCTACCGGCGCGTGCTCGAGCGCTATATCGCCATGGCTACCGAGGCCGGCGTGCCGCAGGCGGTGTTCCCCGAGGGCGGCCTCAGTCGCGACGGCCGCATGCGCGAGCCGCGCCTGGGCGTGCTCGACTACATGCTGCGCGGCTGGAACGAGCACGAGCGCGACCTGGTGTTCGTGCCGGTGGGCATCAACTACGACCGCGTGCTGGAAGATCGGACGCTATTGCGATCCATCGAGCCCGGGGTGCGCAGAGTGGGCCGTACCCGGGCGTTGTGGAACACGGTGCGCTTCGTCTTCCACAACCTCGGGCTCGCGCTGCGCAGCGAATGGCATCGCTTCGGCTATGCCTGCGTGAACTTCGGCGCGCCGGTGTCGATGCGCGAATACTGCGCGAGCCGTGGCCTGGACTTCCGGCGCCTCTCGGGCGAGGAGCGCAAGCGCGCCACCGCCGGGCTCGGCCGCGAGCTGATGGCCGCAGTCGGGCGCGTGGTGCCGGTGGTCCCGGTCGCGCTGATCGCCAGCGTCTTCGTGCGGCACCCGCAGCACGCCCTCTCCCAGCTCGAGCTCAAGGCCGAAGTGCAAGCGCTGCTCGAGCACCTGGAAGCGGCGGGCGCCCATGTCTACGTGCCGCGCCGCGATCTCGACTATGCGCTCAGTGTCGGCCTGCGCATGCTGACGCTGCGCCGGCTGGTGGAGGAAAAGGAGGGCCTGTTCACCGCACGCCCGGGCGAGATGCCCCTGCTCGGCTACTATGCCAATTCGATCGCCCACCTTGTGTGACTGGACGCAGCGGTAGGGCGCGGGTAGATTCGCCCGTGGGGAAAGTGAAGCATGGGGCGCAGCGCCATGAAGAAAAGGAAGGTCAGCCCGGCCAAGCCGGCTCGCGCCCTCATCAACCTGTCGTCGGACTGGTACTGGGAGCTCGACGCGGCGCTGCGCTTTACGCGCATCGTCGCCCATAACCGCACCCCGGCAGAGCAGGCGCGCCTGGACGAGGTGATCGGGAAGCGGCGCTGGGAGACCGGCTTCGAGGCCGAGGGCGGCTGGGACGCGCACCGCAAGACGCTCGAGGCTCGCAAGCCCTTCCGCGATCTCGTGACCTGGCGCACCCTGGCCGACGGCAGCCGCCTTTATGCCAGCGTCAGCGGCGAACCGGTATTCGACGCGAAGAAGCGCTTCAAGGGCTACCGCGGCATCGGCCGCGAGATCACGCGCCAGAAGCGCGCCGAGCAGCTGCTGCGCCTCGAGCACCGCGTCACGCGCTTCCTCGCCGACGTGCGGGGCGTGCCCGAGGCGCTTCGCGCCGCGCTGCGCGCTATCTGCGTGACCGAAAACTGGGACTGCGCCGAGTTCTGGAAGCTCGAGGCGTCGGGCATGCAAATGCGCCGTCTCGCGTACTGGGCCATCCCCGGCGTTGCCGAAGCCGCCGACTTCGTCCAGGGCTCGCGCGGGCTCGTGTTCGAGCCCGGCGCCGGGCTGGTCGGCTCGGTATGGCAGTCGGGCGAGCCGCTGTGGCTCGCCGACTCGACGGGCGACCCGCGCGTGGTGCGCAAGGGGCTCTCGCGGCGCACCGGCCTCGCCGCCGCCCTGCTCGTGCCGGTTCGTTCCGCCGGACGCGTCGTCGCCGTGCTCTCCTTCACTTGCCGGCGTATCCGCGAGCCAGACAAGCGCCTCATGCAGGCGCTCGGTGTGATCGCCGGCCAGATCGGCCAGTTCCTGCAGCGCGCCGAGGCCGAAAGCGCGGTGCGCGAGGGCGAGCAGCGCTTTCGCTCGCTCACCGACCTCTCCTCCGACTGGTACTGGGAGCAGGACGCCGAGTTCCGCTTCACCCGCCTCGAAGGTCGCCAGGTCACCGGCGGCGACGACCGCCTGCGCGAGCGCCTGCTCGGCAAGCGTCGCTGGGAAACGGGGCTGGGGATAGAAGGCGGCTGGGACGCGCACCGCGCGACGCTGGAAGCGCGCCAGCCCTTCTACGACCTGCTGATGTGGCGCACCATGGCCGACGGGGTGCAGCGCTTCATGAACGTCAGCGGCGAGCCGGTGTTCGACGCCGCCGGCGCCTTCACCGGCTACCGCGGCGTCGGGCGCGACGTCACCACCCGCATGCGCGCCGAGCAGATGCTCAAGCTCGAGCACCGCGTCGCCGCCTCCCTCGCCGGCGCCGACGATGTCTCCCCCGGCCTGCAGGCGGTAATGCGCGCGGTGTGCGAGTCGGAGGGCTGGAGCTGCGCCCGCTACCTGCGCCTGGAGCAGGACTGCCTGGTTTTCCAGGACGGTTGGTCCGCGGAAGACTCCGCCTTTCTCACCGACTCCAAGGGTGTCGTCTACCGCTCCGGCGAAGGCCTCGCCGGCGCGGTGCTCGCGAGCGGCGAGCCGGTCTGGTCGCCCGACATCACCAACGACGCGCGCGTGCAGCGCGCCGCGCTCGTCGGCCTCACCGAAACCCGCGGCGTGTTCGCCTTCCCGGTGATCGCCGAGGGCAAGCCGATCGGCGTCTTCACCTTCTCCAGCACCACGGTGCGCGAGCCCGACCAGCGCCTGCTGCAGGCCTCGCGCGTCATCGGCAGCCAGGCCGGGCAGTTCCTCAGCCGCAAGCAGGCGGAGGCATCGCTGCGCGAGAGCGAGGCGCGCTTTCGCAGCCTCACCGAGATGTCGTCGGACTTCTACTGGGAGAGCGACGCCCAGTTCCTCGTCACGCAGATCGTGCACGGCCCGAACTACCCGCCCAACGTGCTGCGCGGGGCGATGGGCAAGACCCCCTGGGAGATTCCCTCGGTCAGCCCCGACGAGGCCGCGTGGACCGCGTTTCGCGCCACCCTCGGATCGCACGCGCCGTTCCGCGACTTCGAGTTCGGTCGCCGCATGCCCGACGGCAACGTGCGCCATTTCTCCGTGAGCGGCGAGCCGCGCTTCGGCGCCGACGGCGGCTTCACCGGCTACCACGGCGTCGGGCGCGACATCACCGAGATCGCCACGGCGCGCGAGCGCATCGCTTCCCTCGCCTACAGCGACCCGCTCACCGGGCTCGCCAACCGCGCGAGCCTCGTGCCCTCGCTCGAGCAGGCGGTGCAGCGCGCGCGCCGGCGCAACGCCAAGCTCGCCGTGGTGTTCCTCGACCTCGACGGCTTCAAGCAGATCAACGACCTCTACGGCCACGACGCCGGCGACGCGCTGCTCGTCGACCTCGCCGGGCGCCTGCGCCAGCACCTGCGCTCGAGCGACCTCATCGCGCGCCTGGGCGGGGACGAGTTCCTGGTGGTGCTGGAGGAAGTGCAGGACATCGCGCCGGTGGAGATCGTGGCGAAG
>JAQSVY010000100.1 GCA_029266935.1 Burkholderiales bacterium | reverse complement strand
GCGCTCGAGCGAGCTCGACCTCACCATGCTCGACCGGCGCGACCTCTCGCCCGTCGGCTTCAAGCGGGTCAACAAGTCGACAGGCGACGAGGTGCCCTGGGCCGAAGTGGTCAAGGGCTACGAGTACGAAGACGGCAAGTACGTGGTGCTCGGCGAGGAGGACTTCCGCCGCGCCAACCCGGAGGCGAGCCGCACCGTCGACATCGTCGCCTTCGTGGAGATGAGCAAGGTGGCGCCGCCGTATTACGAGACACCCTACTACCTCGCCCCTTCCAAGCGCGGCGAGAAGGCCTACGCGCTGTTGCGCGAGACGCTGAAGAAGGCGGGCAAGGCCGGCATCGCGACGGTAGTGATCCGCACCAAGCAGTACCTGGCGGCGCTCTTTCCCCAGGATGACATCCTGGTGCTGAACACGCTGCGCTACGCCGACGAGCTGAAGAAGCCCTCCTCCCTCGAGATTCCGCAGGCCAAGGTCACCGCGAAGGAGCTTGACATGGCGCTGCGCCTGGTCGAGGACATGTCCGACGCGTGGCAGCCGGAGAAATTTCGCGACACCTACCGCGAGGACATCCTCAAGCGCGTCGAGGAGAAGATCAAGGCGGGCGAGACAGAGGACATCCCGGAGCCGGAGAAGGCCAGGGAGCGCAAGGGCGGCGAGGTCATCGATCTCATGTCGCTGCTCAAGAAGAGCATCGAGAAGAAACCCGAGAAACGCGTGGCGCGGAAGAAGCAGCGCCGCGCCGCCTGAAAGGAGAACGACCGTGCCCCGCTGTGAGACCTGCGGCAACGACTACGACAAGGCGATGAACGTCACGATCGCCGGCGCCTCGCATACCTTCGACAGCTTCGAGTGCGCAATCCAGGCCCTCGCGCCGAGCTGCGCGCACTGCCGCTGCCGCATCATCGGCCACGGCGTGGAGGAGAAGGGGAAGATGTACTGCTGCATGCACTGCGCCAAGCATGCCTAAGCGACTCATCCGCTACGCCGTGGTGGGGTTGGGGCACATCGCCCAGGTGGCGGTGCTGCCCGCCTTCGGCAACGCCCGGCGCAACTCGCGTCTCGCCGCGATCGTGTCCGGCGACCCGGTGAAGCGCGAGCAGGTGCAGAAGAAGTACGCGGTGCCGAATGCGTATGCCTACGACGAGTACGACCGCTGCCTCGCGAGCGGCGAGGTCGACGCGGTGTACCTCGCGCTGCCCAACCACCTGCATTGCGACTACGCCGAGCGCGCCGCGCGCGCGGGCGTGCACGTGCTGTGCGAGAAGCCGATGGCGCTCGACGAGGCCCAGTGCGAGCGCATGGCCGCGGCGGCGCGCGCCGCGGGGGTGAAGCTGATGGTCGCCTACCGGCTGCACTTCGAGCGCGCCAACCTCGAGGCGATCGAGACCGCACGTTCCGGGCGCATCGGCGAGCCGCGGCTCTTCAACTCCACCTTCGTCACCCCTGTCGTGCCGGGCAACATCCGCGTGCGCCGCGAGACCGGCGGCGGCGTGCTCTGGGACGTCGGCATCTACTGCATCAACGCGGCGCGGGGCCTGTTCCGCGACGAGCCGATCGAGGTGGGCGCCGCGACGGCCGGCCGCCTCGACGAGGTCGAGGAGTCGGTGAGCTGCTGGATGCGCTTCCCGAACGAGCGCCTGGCGAGCTTCACCGCCAGCTTCGGCGCCGCGAAGGTCTCCTCCTACCGCATCGCCGGCACCAAGGGTGATCTCGCGGTCGACCCGGCCTACGAGTACGCGAAGCCGCTCAAGCACCGGCTCACCATCGACGGCGAGGTGCGCGAGCGGCGCTTCGCCAAGCGCGACCAGTTCGCTCCGGAGCTGCTGTACTTCTCCGACTGCGTCCTGCAGAACCGCGATCCGGAGCCCTCGGCCGAGGAAGGGCTCGCCGACGTGCGCATCATCCGCGCGCTCTACCGCGCCGCGGAAAGCGGCCACCCGGTCGCGCTTGCGCCCTTCGAGCGGCGCGAGCGCCAGAGCCTCGAGCAGGAGATCCGGCGCCCGCCCATCGACAAGCCGCAGGTCGTTCACGCAGAGGCGCCCTCGGGCGCCGGTGGCCAGCACCCATGATCAAGTGGGCCATCATCTTCCTCATCATCTCGCTCGTCACCGGCTGGCTCGGCTTCAGCGGCGTGTCGGCCGGCGCGGCGACCATCTCGAAGGTGCTGTTCGGCATCGCGCTGGTGATTTTCCTGGTGATCCTCGTGTTCGGGGTAATCCTCGGCGTCCTCGTCTTTTGATAACTCTCGATCGGAGAAGCAAATGAAGGCAGCAGTGGTTTTTCTTGCATCGCTGGTTTTTTCCGCTTACGCGTTCGCACAGCAGCCTGAGACGAAGCAGCCCGGCCCCGGCGAGGCAAGCGCGGAGACCAGGCAGAAGACGTCCAACGCCGGCCTCACCGGCAAGGTGAAGAGCGCGCTCGCCGCCGACGTCGGCCTGAAGACGCTCGCCGGCGTCGACGTCGACAGCGAGAACGGCGTGGTGACGCTCAAGGGCCACGTCGACTCCAGCGACACGAAAAAGCGCGCCGAGGCCGTGGCGAAGCAGGTCGAGGGCGTGAAGTCGGTGAAGAACGAGCTCAGCATCCGCAAGCCGAAGGGCTGACATGTCCGCACCGGTGGCGCAGCTTTCCGTCGCCGAGACGCGCGACGGGGTGTGGAGCGTGAACGAGCGCGGCCCCAGCCGCGTCGCGGTGGCCTATTTCCCGAGCAAGTTCGGCGCGGTCAAGCACGCGTTGCGCGTAGCGCGGGCGAAGCCACGCTGCCGCATTGCCATCCTCGGGCGCGACGGTCAGGTCCGCCTCGCCCGCGAGTACGACCAGGGGCCGGCGCCCGAGAGCGTGGAAACTCCCTGAGGGGTGACGCATGAAAACCACGACCTTCGCCTTGATCTTCGGCGTCGCCTACCTCACAGCCGGCGTGCTCGGCCTGATTCCCGCGGCGCTGCAGCCGCCGCCGCCTGGCGCGCCGACGACGAGCTTCGGCGTATTGTATGGCTACCTCCTCGGCCTCTTCCCGGTGAACGTGTTGCATACCGCCGTGCACCTCGCCATCGGCCTGTGGGGCATCGCCGCCTGGTCGGGTGCGCTCGGCGCGCTCACCTACGCGCGCGCGCTCGCCCTGCTTTACGGCATGCTGGCGGTCATGGGCATGGTGCCGGGCCTGAACACGGTGTTCGGCCTCATTCCGCTGCACGGCCACGACGTCTGGCTGCACGCCGGCACCGCGGCGGTCGCCGCGTACTTCGGCTGGCGGCATGAAGCCGTCGCCGCGGAGCGTCGCACCCCGCTCGACGACCGGCGCCAACACGGCACCTTCGTCACGTCCGACCGCCGCGGCGGCCTTGAAGACCGGCGCGGCGGCCGTTTCTCCGCCTAGACGGCATCGCCCGGCCTGGGGCAAGATCGCCGCCGCGGTGCTGGTGCTCGCCGCTCTCGCGGCGCTGTGGCGCTACACCCCGGTCGCGGAATACCTGACCGTGGAGCGCATCAGAGAATGGGCGCGCTTGGTCCGCGAGACGCCATGGGCGCCCGTGGCGGTGATCCTCGCGTACACGCCGGCGTCGCTGGTCCTCTTTCCCCGCCCTCTTATCACGCTGCTCATCGTGGTCGCGTTCGGGCCCTGGCTGGGCATCGCGTACGCCGTTACCGGCATCATGCTCGCAGCGATGGTCACTTACTACCTCGGCCGCGCGCTGCCGCGGCGCAAGGTGCGCGAGATCGGCGGCGACAAGGCCGAAGCGCTCGGCAAGGGGGCGCGACGACACGGCGTGATCGCGGTGGTCGCGTTCAACCTGCTCCCCGTCCCCCCCTTCGCGGTGCAGAACATGATCGCCGGCGCGGTGCGCATCAAGGTGTGGGAGTACGCGCTCGGATCGGTGCTCAGCCTGATTCCGGCGATCATCGCCACGGCGGTGTTCGGCAACCAGGTCTCCGCCGCTCTCGACGATGCCGCCGAGGTGAGCTGGTGGGCGATCGGCGCCGCCGCCATTGGCCTCGCGATATTCATCTACTTCGGCCGCCGCTGGGCGGCGAAGCAGATCAATCGGTGACGTACACGAGCTCGGGCTCGAGAAAGAGCTCGCGCTCCCCGACGCCGCGGGCAGCAAATTCACTTGCCGGTGTAAGCAATACGATAGATCGCGCCGGCCTTGTCGTCGGATACCAGCAGCGCGCCATCGGGCGCCACGATCACGTCGACCGGCCGCCCCCAGGCCGTCGTGCCGTCGAGCCAGCCCTCCGCGAAGTTCTCGTAGCTGGCCGGCCGCCCGTCGCGCAGCTTCACTACCGTGATGCGATAGCCCGACATCGGCTGCCGGTTCCACGAGCCGTGCTCGGCGATGAAGATGGCGCCACGGTACGCCGCGGGGAACTGCGTGCCGGCATAGAAGCGCATTCCCAGCGCCGCCACGTGCGCGCCGAGCTTCGCCGCCGGCGGCTCGAACTCCGCGCACGGGCGCCCCGCGCCGAACTGCGGGTCCGGCAGGTCGCCGCCGTGGCAGAACGGGTAGCCGAAGTGCAGCCCCGCGCGCGGCGCGCGGTTAAGCTCGTCGGGCGGCGCGTCGTGGCCGAGCAGGTCGCGGCCGTTGTCGGTAAACCAGAGCTCCTTTGTCTGCGGGTGCCAGTCGAAGCCCACGCTATTGCGCACACCTCTCGCAAAGATTTCGCGTTCATTCGTGTTCGTATTCAGTCTCGTGATGACTGCGTAGTGCTCTTCCGGCAGGCAGATGTTGCAAGGCGCGCCCACGGGCACGTAGAGCATGCCGTCAGGCCCGAAGCGCAGCGTGCGCAGGCCGTGGTGCTTGTACCTGGGCAGGTCGGCGACCACGACCACCGGCGTCGGCGGGTTGGCGAGGCGCTCCTCGATGGCGTCGAAGCGCAGGATGCGCGAGCGCTCGGCGACGTAGAGTGCGCCGTCGCGGAAGGCGACGCCGTGCGGCTCCTGCAGGCCGCCGGCAACCGGCATCGCCTTGCCGCCGCCCGGCGGCACCGCGTACACGTTATTCTCCTTGCCGCCGACGAAGAGCGTGCCCCGCGCCCCGAGCGCGAGCGAGCGCGCCTGCGGCACGTTGCCCGAATACACGCTGATCTCGAACCCCGGCGGCAGCCGGATCTCCTCCGGCCGGGGGCCGCTGGCGCACCCGGCGAGCAGCGCCGCGAGGAAGAGCACGGCTCTCATCGGGCGTGCACGGCCTTCACGCCCTTGACGGACCGGACGATCCCGAGCGCCTTCGCATCGCCGCGCAGCGTGACTTCCTTGAGGTACACGTCGACTTCGACGTGCTGCAAGCCCTGCGCGGCGAGCGCCGCGCGCACCTTGGCTTCCAGGTCGCGGTCGGTGACGTATTGCTTCTCCTGGAAGTACAGCGGCACGAGCTCGAGTGCGCCGATGCCGGCGGTCTCGTTCCTGTAGAAGCTGACGAGCTCGCAGCCGCCCAGCAGCGCAGCGGCGAGGACTGCGGTCAAGGGCATACGCGCCTTCATGCGCCGGACGGAGCAACTTTCATGCGCCCGCCCGGAATTTAATGGCGCGTTAATCTCGCTTTCCTACGATGCGCGGCCATGCACCCTCCATCGAACGCCAAGCAGCGCGCCGCCCTCGAGGGCTTCATCGCGGCGCGCTTCCAGCGCGCCTACGGCGCGAGCCTCACGCAATTCCTGCCCAACCTGCTCGGCCTGCGCGACGGCGAGGGCCAGTGGCAGGCCGCGGTCGGCTACGCCGACGCTGCCGCGGGCCCGCTCTTCCTCGAGCAGTACCTCGACGCGCCGGTGGAGGACGTGCTCGCGCCGGCGCTCGAACGCCCGGTCGAGCGCCGCGCACGCCGCTC
>JAQSVY010000099.1 GCA_029266935.1 Burkholderiales bacterium | reverse complement strand
GGTGTGCACGCCGATCGCGCCATTGGTCGCGCCCGGGCCGCGCGTGACGAAGAGCACGCCCGGCTCGCCGGTCAGCTTGCCGCAGGCCTCCGCCATATACGAGGCGCCGCCTTCCTGGCGGCAGACGATGAACTGCAGCTTTGCACGCGCGTCGTGCAGCCCGTCGAGCACCGGCAGGTAGCTCTCGCCGGGGACGCCGAAGGCGTGCCTTACGCCCTGGGCGAGCAGCGCATCAGCAAGGATCCTGCCGCCGTGGCGCGTCTTGAGATCGCTCTTCACGCCTCCACCTTCTCGAACGCCGTGCGCAGGCGCGCACAGCATTCGGCGACCGCGGCGTTGGCGGTGTCGACCACGCCGCCGAAGAGCATGAATCCGTGGACCATGTCGGCGTACTCACGGTACTCGACCGCGACGCCGGCGGCCGAGAGCTTCCTGGCATAGGCGCGCCCTTCGTCGAGGAGCGGATCGAAGCCGGCGGTGAGCACGTACGCGGGGGCGACGCCACGGTGGTCCGCCGCGAGCAGCGGCGAAGCGCGCCAGTCGGTCCAGTCCTTCGCGTCGGGCAGGTAGCCGCCGCGGAAGAAGCCGATGGCGTCCTTGGTGAGGAGGTAGCCTTCGCCGTTGCGGCTGTGCGAATCGAACTCGCAGCGCTGGTCGGTGGCGGGGTAGATCAGGAGCTGGAAGGCAAGGTTGTGCTTCTTCAGCTCGAGCGCCACCACGGCCGCGAGGTTACCGCCGGCGCTGTCGCCGCCGACCGCGATGCGGCTTGCGTCGATCTTCAGCGGTCCGGGATTGGACATCAGGTATTTCGTCGCGGCGACCGCATCGTCGACCGCGGCGGGAAACGGGTTCTCCGGCGCCAGGCGATAGTCGACCGAGAACACCGCGCAGCGCGCGCCTGCCGCAAGCTGGCGGCAGAGCACGTCGTGCGTGTCGAGGTCGCCGATCGTCCAGCCACCGCCGTGGAAGAAGACGAGCGCGGGCAGAATGTCGCTCGATGGGCGATAGACGCGCACGGCAATTCTGTTTTCCAGAACGAGGAGCTTTACGTCCGAAACCTCGGGAGCCTTCGGCGCCAAGGCGGAGCGCGTGTCGCGGTAGATGCGCCGCGCCACGAACGCCGGCACGGTGTGATACGGCGGCAGCGGCGAGCGCGCCACCCGCTCGAGCAATGCCTTCACCTGAGGATGCACAGTCACGGGGTCTCCAGGGCTTATCCGGCGGGGGCTTCGATTATAGTATCCGTGCCATGGACGACATCAACACGCTGCGGCGCATCCTCAGGGAAAACCGCGTGATTGCCGTGGTCGGGCTGTCGGCCGACTGGTACCGGCCTAGCTTCTTCGCGGCGAAGTACATGCAGGAGCACGGCTACCGCGTGATCCCGGTCAATCCGAAATACGCCGAGATCCTCGGCGAGAAATGCTACCCCGCGCTGCGCGCGATCCCGGAGAAAGTCCAGATCGTCGACGTATTCCGCAAGACGCGGGACGTGCCGCCCATCGCCGAGGAGGCGATCGCGATCGGCGCGAACGTGTTCTGGCAGCAGCTCGGCGTGAAAAACGAGGCCGCCGCCGCCCGCGCGCGGGCGGCGGGCCTCGAGACGGTCATGGACCGCTGCGTCAAGATCGAGCACGCACGGCTCTTCGGCGGGCTGAACTGGGTGGGCGTCAACACCCGGGTGATTTCGGCCAAACGCCCCCGCTGGCTGGCGTACTGAGGTATCCTTCCCGCCATGGGGAGGACCGCACGGCTAGTCGAAGGCCGGTTCGGGCGGCTCGTGCTGATCGAGCTCGTAGCCCGGGAGCCGGTGCAGGCACAGGGAGACCCCGCCGTCGTGCTGCAGCAGGGCGGCGCCGACGTGGCGTTCCTCAATCCCGGCGAAATCCACATTGCGCTCGAAACCTCGCGGGTCCTGGTGCTGCACGCTGCCGGCCCCTGGCTGCGCGAGAGCTTCCCGGCCGTGTTCGCCGCCGAGGATGCCAAGCCATTCCCGCAGCCACGTGAGCCCATTACGCCCCGCATCCAGCAGCTCGCCGAGACCCTTGCGGTCGAGGTGCTGAACGACCGGTTCCTGTCGGCCGAGCGGCTGGAGTTCATGCTGCAGGAGTTGCTGCTGTCGATCGTCGAGACCTACCTGGCGCGTCGGCGCGCGGCTTCGCCGCTGTGGCGCGGCTCGCGCTTCGAGGATACGCGCATCCGGCGCGCCATCCAGCTGTTGCGCGCCAACCCGAACAAGGACCTCAACATGGACGACGTGGCGAGCCAGGTCGGTCTGTCGCGCTCGCGCTTCTACGACCTCTTCCAGCTGTGCACCGGGTTCTCGCCGCGCGCCTACCTCGACATGCTGTGCGTCGAGACGGCCATCTCGCGCCTTGCCTCGACGCGGCAGAAGATCGCCCAGGTGGCCGCCGAGCTCGGCTTCTCCGCACAGAGCAACTTCACGCGCTTCTTCCTGAACCAGGTCGGCGTGCCGCCCTCGAAATACCGCCGCGCGGCGAACGCCGGCGAGCAGGCCGACGAGCCGCAGAGCGATCCGGGTAGCCGCAGCAGTTAGGAATGGCCGATCGCAAGTTCGGCATCGAGACGCTCTGCCTTCATGCCGGCCAGATCCCCGACGCCGCCACGGGGGCGCGCGCCGCGCCGATCTACCAGACCACCTCTTTCGTGTTCGACTCGGCCGAGCACGCGGCGAGCCTGTTCAACCTCCAGACCTTCGGCAACGTCTACTCGCGCATCTCGAACCCCACGGTAGCGGTGTTCGAGGAGCGCATGGCGGCGGTGGAGGGCGGGCGCTCGGCGCTCGCCACCGCGACCGGGCAGGCGGCCGAAGTCACCGCCATCCTCACGTTGTGCAGCGGCGGTGACCACATCGTCTCGGCCTCCACCCTGTACGGCGGCACGCACACGCTGCTGCACGTCAACCTGAAGAAGCTTGGTATCGACACCACCTTTGTGGACCCGGAGGACCCGGAGAACTTCCGCAAGGCAATCAAGGCCAATACCAAGCTTCTCTATGCGGAGACGCTCGGCAACCCGCTCATCAACATCGTCGACGTCGAGGCGCTGGCGAACATCGCCCACGAGGCCGGCATCCCGCTCGTGCTCGACAACACCGTGCCCTCGCCCTACCTCTGCCGGCCCCTCGAATGGGGCGCGGACATCGTCGTGCACTCGGCCACCAAGTACATCGGCGGCCACGGCACCACCATGGGCGGGGTCATCGTCGAGGCTGGCAAGTTCGACTGGGGCAACGGCAAGTTCCCCGAGTTCACCTCGCCATCACCGGGCTACCACGGCGTCATCTTCCACGAGACCTTCGGCGACTTCGGCTACACCATGAAGGCGCGCATGGAGATCATGCGCACCTTCGGCCCGGCGCTCTCGCCCATGAATGCGTGGCTGCTGCTGCAGGGCCTGGAGTCTCTGCACGTGCGCATGGAGCGCCACTGCGAGAACGCGCTCGCGGTAGCCAAGTTCCTCCAGGACCACCCGCGGGTCGCCTGGGTCAACTACCCGGGACTGCCGGACAACAGGTATTTCCCATTAGCCAGGAAATATCTACCCAAGGGCGCCTCCGGATTGCTGAACTTCGGCGTCAAGGGAGGCGCAAAGGCCGGCGAGCGCTTCATCGAAGCGGCGCAGTTCATGAGCCATCTCGCCAACATCGGCGACGCCAAGACCCTGGTGATCCACCCCGCCTCGACCACGCATCGCCAGATGAGCGACGCGGACCAAGCGAAGGCCGGCGTCACCCCGGACATGGTCCGCGTCTCGGTGGGCATCGAGACGCTCGACGACATCCTCTGGGACATCGACCAGGCATTGAATGAGGCGGGGAAAGCATGATCAGCTATGACGTCATGGAGCACGGCAAGCCGCTGCAAAAAGCAATGAGAGCGACGCCAATCCCAAAGGGATCCGAAGTCCTGGTGCGGATTACCCGCTCGGGTGTGTGCCACTCCGACCTGCACATCTGGGACGGCTACTTCGACTGGGGCGGCGGCAAGCGCTTCTACGTGAAGGAGAGGGGCTGCGTGCCGCCCTTCACCCTGGGACACGAGCCCTTCGGCGTGGTCGAGGCGCTCGGACCTCGGGCGAGGGGCGTGAAGGTCGGGCAGAAGCGCATCGTCTATCCCTGGATCGGCTGCGGCAAGTGCGCCACGTGCAAGGCGGGCCAAGATAATTATTGTTTGAAATCCAGGTATCTCGGCGTGAACGTTCCGGGCGCCTATTCGACGCACGTGGTAGTGCCTGACGCCAAGTACCTCGTCGATGCCTCGGGAATCGACGACTCCTTCGCCGCCACGCTCGCTTGCTCGGCGCTCACCGCCTACAGCGCCGCGGCGAAGCTTCCCGTGCTCGGCCCGAAGGATCGCGTGGCGGTAATCGGTTGCGGCGGCGTCGGGCTCTCGGGCGTGTCGGTGCTGAAGGCGAAGGGCGTGAAAAACATCGTCGCCTGCGACATCGACCCGGCCAAGCTCGCCATTGCGGCGAAGCTCGGGGCGGCGCGCACGCTCGACACGCGCACGCCGCAGGCCGCCGAGGAGCTGCGCGGCATTGCCGGCGCGCTCGATTTCGTCGGCAGCCCGGCGACGGCGGCGCTCGGCATCGGCGCGCTCAGGAAAGGCGGCCGCCACGTCGTCGTCGGCCTCTACGGCGGCGAGCTCGTTCACCCCCTGCCCCCGATCGCGCAGCGAGCGATCGGCATCGTCGGCTCCTACGTGGGCAACCTGCAGGAGCTGAAGGAGGTCGTGGCGCTGGCAAAGAGGAAGAAGCTGAAGCCCCAGCCGATCGAGACGCGTGACGCAGAAAGCGCGAACACCTCCCTCGAGGACCTGAAGGCGGGGCGGGTGGTGGGACGCATCGTCCTCGATTTCGAGGGCCTCACCGCCTAAGCAGACGGCCATCTGGGCGCACCGCCAGCCGGGGAAAGGTGTACCCATCTTCTAGAATAGCCGCGATGACCCCCTTCGCATGGAATAACCCTTACCCCTGGCCGCGCAAGCCGGTGCTCGCGCAGAACATCGTCTCCACCTCGCAGCCGCTCGCGGCGCAGGCGGGGCTGCAGATGCTCGCGGAGGGCGGCAGCGCCGTCGATGCGATCCTCGCCACCGCAATCACGCTGACGCTGGTGGAGCCCGTCTCGAACGGCATCGGCTCGGACGCCTATGCCATCGTGTGGGACGGCGGGCGCCTGCACGGCCTGAATGCCTCGGGGCGCTCGCCCGCGCTCTGGACGAGCGAATTCTTCGCCGGGCAGAAGTCGATGCCGGTGCGCGGCTGGAACGCGGTCAGCGTGCCGGGCTGCGTTTCGGCGTGGGTCGAGCTGCACGCCAGATTCGGCAAGGTGCCCTTCGAGCGACTGTTCCAGAGCGCGATCCGCTACGGGCGCGAGGGCTTCCTCGTTTCGCCTACCATCGCCGGGCAGTGGGCGGCGCAGGTGCCCGAGCTGAAGTCGCAGCCGGGCTTCGCGCAGGCCTTCATGCCCGAGGGGCGCGCGCCCAAGGCGGGAGAAAGATTCCGGTTCCCGGCCCACGCCGATGCGCTGCAGAACATATGCGAGTCGAAAGGCAAGTCTTTCTACGCCGGCGAGCTCGCCGAGCGCCTCGAGGCGGCAGCGAAGCGCGGCGAGGGAGCCTTGCGCGCTTCGGACATGGGCATCGTCGCGCTGATGGCGCTCGGCATGCTCGAGGGCTTCGACCTGCGCTCGCACCCGGTCGACGGCCCCGACAGCCTGCACCTGCAGATCGAGGCAATGAAGCTCGCCTTCGCCGACGCGCGGGCCTATGTGGCCGATCTGGATTACATGAATCAGGTGACGCCTCGGGCGCTTCTCGATGCGTCCTATCTGAAGTCGAGAGCAAAGCTCATCGATCTGAAGCGCGCGCAGGACTTCGGCCACGGCACGCCGCCGAGGAGCGGCACGGTCTATCTCGCCGCGGCCGACGCGTCGGGGATGATGGTCTCGTTCATCCAGTCGAACTTCATGGGCTTCGGCTCGGGCGTGGTGGTCGACGGCATCTCGCTGCAGAACCGCGGCGCCACGTTCGTCTTGACGCCGGGGCACCCGAACCAGGTCGGGCCCGGCAAGCGCCCCTACCAGACCATCATCCCCGCCTTCGTCACCCGCGACGGCCAGCCGGTGATGAGCTTCGGCGTCATGGGCGGCACCATGCAGCCGCAGGGGCACGCGCAGGTGATGGTGCGCATCGCCGACTACGGCCAGAGCCCGCAGGCGGCGTGCGATGGCCCGCGCTTTCGCATCGTGCAGGGGATGGACGTGAGCGTCGAGGCGGCGCTGCCCGCGGCGACGGTCGAGGCGTTGCGCCGCCGCGGCCACAACATCGTGTCGATGCCCGACGACTACAACCAGTTCGGCTGCGCGCAGCTCGTCTGGAAGCTCGACGGCGGCTACTACGCCGCGAGCGACCCGCGCCGCGACGGCCAGGCGGTGGGGTTCTAGATGCTCAGAATCTGGGGGCGCGTCAATTCGGTGAACGTGAAGAAGGCGCTGTGGGCGGCCGAGGAGCTCGGCCTCCCGTACGAGCGCATCGACGCCGGCCTGCAGTTCGGAGTCACGAAGACGCCCGAGTACCGCGGAATGAATCCCAACTCGCTCGTGCCGACGATCGAGGACGATGGCTTCGTGCTCTGGGAGTCGCACAGCATCGTGCGCTACGTGGCGGCGAAGCACGCCGCCGGGACGCTGTGGCCGACCGACCTGCGCGTGCGCGCGGATGCGGAGCGCTGGATGGACTGGGCCTTCACGTTCCAGAACGCCATGCGCGACGTCTTCTGGGGCCTCATCCGCACGCCGCCCGAGAAGCGCGACACGAAGGCGATCGAGGCAGGGGCCAAGAGGAGCGCCGAGCTGCTCGGGGCCGTTCTCGAGACGGCACTTGCTGGTAAGGACTACCTAACAGGAAGAAACTTTACGATGGGCGACATCCCGCTGGGCTGCGAGGTGCAGCGCTGGATGCGCGTTCCGCTTGAGCGGCCGCGCTTGCCGAACGTCGAGGCCTGGTTCGAGCGCCTACGCGCCCGGCCGGCGTTCCTGAAGATCGTCGACGTTCCCCTCACCTAGCGCCACGGTCCGGCCCGCCTTGTCGAGCGCGGCGAGCGCCCGCACCTTCTCGTAGAAGCGGCCGAGGTCGCCGCCCTGCGCGACCAGAATGCGCTCGAAGGCGGGCACCAGCTCGCTGTAGAGCGCGATCGAGACGAGGAAGGCGTTGTTCGGCTCGGCCGGGATGATCGCGCCGTACTGGGCGCGCAGCCGCTCGAACTCGCCGCGCTTGGCGGCGAGGAGCTCGCCGCGCGGCAGGCCGGCGGCGTAGGCCTTGGCGAGCCGGTCGCGCGCCTCCCTGACGCGTGCGGCGAACTCGCGCTTGCGCGCCTGCGCGGCGCGAAAGGACTCGAGCTCGACGCCGCGCCCTTCGGCCTCCAGCCAGCGCCGCACCCCCGTTTCCTCCACGACCACGGCGAAGGACTCGTTGAAGGTGCTGTCGTTCTTCGCATAGGCGACCTGGTGCGCGAGCTCGTGGAACACCAGGCGCGCGAGCTGCGTGTCGGGGTAGCGGATGAAGGTCGAGAGCAGCGGGTCGTCGAACCAGCCGAGCGTCGAGTACGCCGGCACGCCCCCGACATGCACGTCGTAGCCCTGCGCGCGCAGCTTCTGCGCATGGCGTCGCGCGTCCTTCTCGTCGTAGAAGCCGCGGTAGCTCACGCAGCCGGCAAACGGGAAGCACTCCTGCTTGGCCTCGACCGAGAACTCGCCCGCGGCGAACACGTTCCAGACCACGTAGGGCCGGTCGAGGTCGGC
>JAQSVY010000098.1 GCA_029266935.1 Burkholderiales bacterium | reverse complement strand
CGCCATCGCGCGCGACGAGACGCCTCAGGACCTTGTCGGCGCGGTGAGCTTTCTCGCAAGCGACGACGCCGCCTTCATGACCGGCCAGACCCTGGTCGTTGACGGCGGCTCGGCGATGGTCTAAATGGGGACGGACCCGGACGGACCCCATTATTCTCATTACCGCTGTCCTTGCAGCCACTACCCAAATGGGAATGGCGAGGTCCGTCCCCCTCTAGGGTTTGAAGATCAGGAAGTACTGGTTGGGGAGGAAGCCGTGCTCCTCCGCCAGGCTGTAGCCAGCCGACTTCAGCTCTGCCTTCACTTTTTCCGGCGCGATGCGCGCCGCCCGCGGCGGGCCCTCGCGTGAATCGAGCCGGAAGTCGATGATCGCGACGCGGCCGCCGGGCTTGAGCGAGGCGCGCAGCTTGCGGAAGTACTGCTCGCGCTCTTCGATATGGTGATGCACATCGACGAACAGGATGAGGTCGACCTTCTCTGGCAGCTTCGCATCGTCGGGCGCGCCCTGCACCGCCTGCATGTTCTTCCGCCCGTCGCGCTTCGCGCGCTCGGCGAGGTGCTTGACCATGTCGGGCTCGACGTCCACGGCGTAGACCTTGCCCTTGGGCAGCATCGTCGCGAGCCGCACCGAGAAGTAGCCGGTGCCCGCGCCGACGTCGGCCACCACGGCGTCCGGCGCCAGCTTGAGCGCCTGGATGACTTGATGGGGCTTCTGCCATTCGTCGCGCTTCGGGTCGTCGAATACGTGCGCCCACTTCTCCGCGTCCCTGAATTGATGCTGATGGGTGGATGGGGATTGCCCATACGCAGTCACCGCGCCGAGCAGTAACAGGAACAGAATCTTTCTCACGTTACCTCCGCGGCAAGCCTGACGCTCCAGATCATGGAGGATCTGACAAGGAAATCCCTCGCCAAGTTGCGGTCGTCGGCGATGCGCCGCAAATTGTCGAAATTCTCCTGGCGCTTGCCCGGATCGGCCTCCTCCAGCAAGCGCTTGTTGCTGATCGACTGGGTCTGCACGAACTCGATGTTGGCGGTGCGGCGCTGGCGCACGTAGCGGTCGAGCAGACCCTCGTCGGCTTCGCCGCGGCAGACCTTGCCGAGGTACTCGCCGAGCAGGATCGCGTCGTGCAGGCCGCCGTTCAGGCCCAGGGCGCCGAGCGGGTTGTTGAGGTGCGCGGCGTCGCCGGCGAGGAGGATGCGCCCGGCCCGCCAGCGCGTCGCCACGCGTTGGTGCACGCGGTAGATGCCCTTGTGCGGCACTTCGTAGCGCCCCGGCCGCGCCACGAAGCGCTGCATGCGCGCCTCGACCGCCGCCTCCATGAGCACCTCGGCCTCGTCCTCCTCCTCGTGCACCGGGAAGGCGAGCCGCCACAGGCCGGGCATGTGAAACACGGCCGCCCATTCCCTCGGGTCGGCGACGTAGGCGTTCGAGGTGAAGCCATGCGGGGCGAAATCGGCGAGCGTACCGATCACGATGAAGCGCTCCGGCCAGGTGAAGCCCTCGAACTCGGTGCCGATCAACTTCCTGACGGCGCTTCTGCCGCCGTCGCAACCGACGAGCCAGGAGGTCTTGTACTTGCCGTTGACCGTCACGGTTTGACCGTCCTGGATCGCGTCTTCAAATTCTTCGCCAAAGTGTACTGAAGCGTGCGGAAACGCCTTCAGCTTCTCCATCAGGATCGGCGTGAGCTTGTACTGCTCGAGGTGGAAGCGGTACGGGAACGGCGTCTCGTCGGCGACGAGGCCGAGGTCCCACTCGACGATCACGCCTTCGCGCCGGTCGCGGATCTGCCAGCGCGGCACCTTGATCCCGATCCGGTGCATCGCCTCCGTGACGCCGAAAGGCGCGAGCATCTCGAGCGTGGGCGGATGGAAGGAGCCGGCGCGGTGATCCTCGGTGAGCCGCGGTGCCGCCTCGATCACCCTCACGCTCACGCCCTGATGCGCGAGCGACAGGGCGGTGGCGAGGCCGACCGGCCCCGCGCCCACGACCAGCACTTCGGTCATACCGTGACCGGGTCGGTGTCCGGCGCGGCGAACAGGCCGTGTCGCGCGTGGTCGCGGAAATGCTGGCTGCGCGGCAGTTCGATCGAGCAGGAGCGCACGCGCTGCTCCTCGGCGCGCAGCGCCGGGACCGCCTTGCCTTCGCGGTTGGCGCGCGCCGCCTGCAGCAGCCGGCGCCGCGCCATGACGATGCCGCGGTCCGTCGGGCACAGATTCTCGCGCGTGCGGTCCTGGATCGGTCCCATGCTCTCCTGCAGCGAGGCGTCCTGCATGGCGATGCCTTCCACGCCGGAGAAGGTGTGGCCGGACTTCTGGCTGTCCCGGTCGATGAGGTAGTCGTTGCGCTTGTTCTGCACCGGGATGAACGTCCCGGGAACGTATTGAACGTGGATGCCTTTCCCCGCTTTCATCGCAGAGATCTCTTTTTCAGAAAGCGACCTGCTGGGATGGTAGTTGATGCTCCACGCCCAACAGTTCTCGTCGTCGATCGGCACCCACACGTGCGCGCCGAGCGGGTGCCCGGCGCGCGGCGGGATGATGGTGTGCGCGGGCATGATCCACGGCGTGATGCGCCAGTAGTAGCGCCCAGCGTCGGCGTTGCGCCGCGCACCGATCAGGAGCCCGCCGGGAAACTCGACGACGTCGAACTCCGGCATCGTGTCCTCGAGGTTGTACTCGTTGCCCTTGCTGCCGGCGAAAAGCGGATCGCGCTTCAGCGCGCCCGAATGCAGGAACGACACGTGCGAGGAGTCGATGCCGCCTTCCATCGCTTGCAGGTAGTTGCATTCCTGGAGCCGCTTGGAGACGTGGCGCCGCTCCGGCGCGACATGCGCCCACTCGATTCCCGGCGGCTCGGGCTTGAGCGCGGACGGCCCCATGTACGCCCAAACCACGGCGCCGAGATCGAGGCAGGGATAGGACTTCAGCTTCATGCGCGGCCGCATCGGGCCGTGGGGGCCTTCGGAGGGAAGCTCGACGCATTGCCCGGCCACGTCGTACTTCCAGCCGTGGTAGGGGCAGCGCAGGCCGCAGTCTTCGTTCCGCCCGAACCAGAGCGACACGCCGCGGTGCGCACAGAACTCGTCGGTGAGTCCGAGCCGGCCTTGCGTATCGCGCCAGCAGATGAGCCGCTCGCCCAGCAGCTTCACGCGCACTGGCGGGCAATCGCGCTCGGCGACTTCGGACGAGAGGAGAGCCGGCATCCAGTAGCGGCGGAAGAGCTCCCCCATCAGCGTGCCGGCGCCGACGCGGGTGAGGCTCTCGTTCTCTTCGGCGCTAATCATTGCGGGCGCCGGAGGCGCGCACCACGGGCGCCCAGCGCTGCACCTCGGAAGCGACGAACTCGGCGAACTCGCGCGGCGAGAGGCGTCCCGGCTCGATCGCCTCGGGCTTGAGCCGCTGGCGGGCGTCGGGCGCGTCGAGGCCGCGGCGCACCTCTGCATTCAGCCGCTCGACGATGTCGGCGGGCATCTTCGCCGGCCCGGAGAGCGAGAACCAGATCGTGGCGACGAGCTCCTTGTAGCCGAGCTCGGCGTAGGTCGGCACGTTCGGATAGTCGGGCAGCCGGCTCGGGCTGCTCACCGCGAGCGCGCGCGCCCTGCCCGCGTGGATCTGGCCGGAAGCGCTGGTGAGCGTGTTCGAGGCAATCGACACGTGGCCGGCAATGAGGTCCGCCATCGCCGCCGCGCCGCCCTTATAAGGCACGTGCTGCATCTGCACGCCGGCGAGCTGCTTGAAGAGCTCGGCGACGAGCTGGCCATGCGAGCCGTTCCCCGGCGAGCCATAGGAGTACTTCTTCGGCTCTTTTTTCAGAAGCTCTATCAATTCCTTCAGGTCCTTGGCTGGCACGTCCGGATGCACGACGAGCACCGCGGGCGGGCCGCCGAAGAGCGCGATGTGCGTGAAGTCCTTCACTGGGTCGTAAGGCACGCCGCGCGGCAGCGCCGGCGCGATGACGTGCGAGGCGACGCCCGAGACGACCAGCGTGTAGCCGTCGGGCGCGGCCCTGGCGACGAGGTCGGAGCCGATTGTGCCGCCGGCGCCCGGCCGGTTCTCGATCACGAAGCTCTGCTTGAACGCTTCGGCGAGCTTTTGCGCCGCGAGGCGACCGAGCGTGTCGGCGGTGCCGCCGGGCGCGAACGGCACCAGGATCTTCACCGGCCGCGCAGGCCAGGATTGCGCGGCAGCCAGCGGTACGACGAAAACACAAACCAGGGCCAGCGCAACGCGTTTCATGCGGGGAATTTTAAGCATAATGCCCCGCCATGCGCGATTGCATCGACATCCACACCCACGTCGTCCCCGAGTCGTTCCCGCCCTACGCTGGCAGGAACGCCAACGTGCCCTGGCCCTCGATGGCCGAGGCGCAAGCCTGCCACAAACACGTAATGATCTCCGGCAAGGTCTACCGCACCGTCGCCGACGGCTGCTGGAGCGTGCCGCGGCGCATCGAGGAGATGGGCGCGATGGGCGTCGGGCGCCAGGCGATCTCGCCGATGCCGGAGCTCCTCTCCTACTGGCTGCCGCTCGACGACGCGAGGACGATGATCCGCTACCTGAACGATCAGATCGCCGCGATGATCGAGCAGGCGCCAGAGCATTTCGTCGGATTGGGCGCGGTGCCGCTGCAGGACGACGACGCGGCGCTCAAGGAGCTGCATTACGTCCTGAAGGACCTGAAGTTCCAGGGCGTGGAAATCGCGAGCCACGTGAACGGCACCTCGATCGGTGACGCGCGCTTCGAGCCGTTCTTCGCCGAATGCGAGCGCCTCGGCGCGGCGATCTTCGTGCACGCGCTGCGTCCCGCCGGCCAGGACCGCATCGTCGGGCCCTTCCCCGAGCAGGCAGTGTGCTTCCCGGGCGACATCGCCCTCGCCTGCGCATCGATGATCACCGGCGGCATCGCCGCGCGGCACCCGAAGCTGCGCATCGCCTTCAGCCACGGCGGGGGCGGCATGGCCATCCTGCTGCCGCGCCTGGTGCACGCCTGGAAGATGTTCCCGAAGGCGAAGGCGTCGCTCCCCGAGTCGCCGGAGATCGCGGCGCGGCGCTTCTACTACGACGAGCTGGTCTTCGAGCCGCGGGCCATCCGTTTCCTCCTCGAGACGTTTGGCGAGAACCAGATCTGCCTCGGTACCGACTACCCGTTCGCGATGGGTGACCTGGCGCCGATGAAGACCCTGGAAAAGGCAGGGCTCGACCGCGAGATGCTCAAGCGCATCGCCTTCAAGAATGCGCGGCGCTTCCTAGGATTGCCGGCAGCGTCTCGCTGATCGAGGTGTTGAAGACCGCATCCGCGATCTCGTCGAACGGCGTCGGCTGTGCGTTGACGATGACGATCTTTGCGCCCGCCGCACGCGCCATGTCCACCGCGCCCGCGACCGGGTAGACCTGCAGGCTCGTTCCCACGGCGAGGAAGAAGTCCGCTTCGCCTGCTGCCTGCATGGCGCGGTCGATCACCCCGGGCACGAGCTGCTGCCCGAAGGAGATGGTGTCGCTCTTGAGGATGCCGCCGCAGTCGCGGCACTTCGGGTCATCCTCGCCGCCGCGTACCCGCTCTAGCACCTTCTGCATCGGCCCGCGCATGCCGCAGCCCCAGCACATGAACTTGCGCATCGTGCCGTGCACCTCGATCACGCGCTCGGGCGAGTTGCCGGCGATCTGGTGCAGCTCGTCGATGTTCTGCGTGATGAGGGCGTGCAGCTTCCCCTGTTTTTCAAGGTGAACTAACGATAAGTGTCCAGCGTTGGGCCTCGCCGCCCACGCCGGGCTGGAGAGGCGGTTCTGCCAGGAGAGCTTCCGCACTTCCGGGTCGGCGAGGTAGTAGTGGATGTTGGACATCTTCTCGGCGAGCGGATTCTTCGTCCACAG
>JAQSVY010000097.1 GCA_029266935.1 Burkholderiales bacterium | reverse complement strand
GCTGGTGCGCGAGATGGGCATCAAGCCCGGCAACCGCGTGCTGCTGCGCGGCCCGAACAACCCGATGATGGCGGCGTGCTGGTTCGCGGTGATGAAGGCGGGGGCAATCTGCGTCGCGACCATGCCGCTCCTGCGCGCGAAGGAGCTTGGAGAGATCATCGACAAGGCGCAGGTCACGCACGCGCTCTGCGACAAGCGGCTGGATGACGAGCTGAGGAAGGTGAAGGAGTTCACCGGCTTCAAGGACGTCAAGTACTGGTACGACGAAGCCCCGGACTCGCTGGACAATCTGTCGCTCAAGCAGCCGCTCACCTTCACCAATGTGCCGACCGCGGCCGACGACGTCGCGCTGATCGCCTTCACCTCCGGGACCACGGGCAAGCCCAAGGGCACGATGCACTTCCACCGCGACGTGATCGCGATGTGCGACTGCTTCCCGCGCTCGTGCCTGCAGGCGGGCAAGGACGACGTCTTCTGCGGCACGCCACCGCTCGCATTCACCTTCGGCCTCGGCGGGATGCTGTGCTTCCCGATGCGCTTCGGTGCTTCCACGGTGCTGGTCGAGAAGCTCAACCCGGAAAGCATGCTGGAGACGATCCAGCGCTACAAGGCGACGGTGTGCTTCACCTCGCCCATCATGTACCGGGGCATGGCGGCCATCGCCGACCGGTTCGATCTGCGCTCCCTGAGGAAATGCGTGTCGGCCGGCGAAGCGCTTCCCGACCCGACGCGCCAGCTTTTCAAGCAGGCCACCGGCATCGAGATCATCGACGGCATCGGCTCCACCGAGATGATCCACATCTTCATTTCGCACACCCCGGAGCGCGTGCGCCGCGGCGCCACCGGTTACGCGATCCCCGGCTACAGGGCTACGGTCCTGGATGAGGAAGGAAAGCCCTGTCCTGCGGGCAAGGTCGGCAGGCTGGCGGTGAAGGGCCCCACCGGCTGCCGCTATCTCGCCGATGCCCGGCAGAAAGACTACGTACATAACGGGTGGAACGTTACCGGCGACGCCTACCTGCGCGACGAGGACGGCTACTTCTTCTACCAGGCGCGCACCGACGACATGATCATCTCCGCCGGCTACAACATCGCCGGCCCGGAAGTGGAGGGCGCGCTGCTCGCGCATGCCGCGGTGGCCGAGTGCGGCGTGGTGGGCGCGCCCGACGTCGAGCGCGGCACGATCGTCAAGGCCTACGTGGTTCTCAAGGACGGACAGGCGGCGAGCGAGCAGATGGTAAAGGTGCTGCAGGAGCACGTGAAGAGCGCCATCGCGCCCTACAAGTATCCGCGCGCCATCGAGTTCGTCCCGTCCCTGCCGCGCACCGAGACCGGCAAGCTGCAGCGCTTCAAGCTGAGAGGATAGAAAAATGAGCCTCAAGATGCAGATCCTGCAGCCTAAGGGCTGGGCGCGCGCCAGAGGCTTCTCCAACGGCATCGTCGCGCAGGGCAAGCTGGTGTTCATCGCCGGTCAGGTGGGCTGGGACGCGCAGCAGCAGTGGAAGGAGCGCGGCTTCGCCGGTCAGTTCCGCCAGGCGCTCGAAAACATCATTGCGGTATTGAAGGAAGCCAACGGCAAGCCCGAGCATCTCGTGCGGCTTACCTGGTACGTGCTCGACAAGCAGGAATACCTGAATTCCTTGGAGGCCGTTGGACAGGCGTACCGCGAGCTGATGGGCCGGCACTATCCGACGATGGCGGTCGTGCAGGTGAGCGGCCTGGTCGAGCCCGAAGCGCGGCTGGAAATCGAAGCCACTGCGGTCGTACCGGAGAAATCAGCATGAAAGTCAGCGTCATCGGAGGAGGCCCCGGCGGCCTGTATTTCGCGCTGCTTGCGAAGAAAGCCTGGCCGCGCTGGGAGATCACCGTCTACGAGCGCAACCGGCCAGACGACACCTTCGGCTTCGGCGTGGTGTTCTCGGACCAGACGCTCGACACCTTCAAGGCCTACGACCTTGTCACCTACGAGCGCATCCGGCGGCGCTTCGCCTACTGGGGCGACGTCGACGTCGCGTACAAGGGGCAGGTGCTGCGCTCGGGCGGTAACGGCTTCTGCGGCTGCTCGCGGGTGGCGCTGCTCAACATCCTGCAGGACCGCGCGCGCGAGCTCGGCGTGCAGATGAAGTTCCAGCGCGAGGTGGAGGGGCTGGAAGAGTTCGCCGACTCCGACCTGGTCGTCGTCGCCGACGGCATCAACTCCAGGATCCGTGAGAAACACCGGGAGCACTTCCAGCCGAGCGTCGACCTGCGGCCCAACAAGTTCACCTGGCTCGGCTCGACCAAGCCGCTCGACGCCTTCAAGTACTTCTTCCGCGAGACGCCGCAGGGCATCATCCTCGCGCACTGCTACCAGTACGAGGCCGATCGCTCGACCTGGGTGATCGAGACCGACGAGGCGACCTGGCGCAACTTCGGCTTCGAGCGCATGAGCGAGACCGAGATGCTGCCGGTGCTCGAGGGCGTGTTCGCCGAGGAGCTCGAGGGCCATCCGCTCATCGCCAACCGCTCCGTCTGGCGCAACTTCCCGAACATCACCAACAAGACGTGGGTGAAGGGCAATGCGGTGCTGGTGGGCGACGCCAAGGCCACCGCGCACTTCTCGATCGGCTCGGGAACGAAGCTCGCGATGGAAGACGCGATCGCCTTGTATGAAAGCCTCAGGAAAGAAGGCGAAGTGAAAAAAGCGTTGCGGCTGTACGACACGGCCCGCCGTGAGGAAGTCGAGAAGACCCAGCACGCCGCCAACGTCTCGCTCGCCTGGTTCGAGCACATGAAGCGCTACTGGGGCATGGCGCCCGAGCAGTTCGCCTTCGGCGTCATGTCGCGCTCCAAGCAAATCACCTGGGAGAACCTGGAGCTGCGCGACCCGGCGTTCGTGCGCCAGGTGCACCGGTGGTTTGCGCGACGGGTGAAGCAACAGGGCTTCGACGTAGACCTGGACAACCCGCCGGTGCCGATGTTCACGCCTTTCCGCCTGCGCGACATGGTGCTCGAGAACCGCGTCGTGGTTTCGCCCATGGACCAGTACTCCGCGGTCGACGGCGTCCCCACCGACTGGCACTTCGTGCATCTGTCGAGCCGCGCCATCGGTGGCGCCGGCCTCGTCTATGTCGAGATGACCTGCCCCTCGCCCGAGGCGCGCATCTCGCCCGGAGACACCGGCCTGTGGAACGAGGCGCAAGCCGCGGCCTTCAAGCGCATCGTTGACTTCTGCCACGCCAACTCGAAGGCAAAGCTGTGCATGCAGCTCGGCCATTCCGGGCGCAAGGGCTCCACCCAGCTCGGCTGGGAGCACATGGACCATCCGCTGGAAAGCGGCAACTGGCCGGTGGTCTCCGCTTCGCCGCTTCCCTACTACGAGGGAATCTCCCAGGTGCCGCGGGAAATCTCCAGGGGAGAGATGCAGAAGATCATCGAAGACTTTGTCAGGTCCACCCGGTATGCGGAGCAGGCCGGCTTCGACATGCTGGAAATCCACATGGCGCACGGCTACCTGCTGGCGAGCTTCATCTCGCCTTTGACCAACCAGAGAAAAGACGAATACGGGGGCTCGATCGGGAATCGAATGCGCTTCCCGCTCGAAGTGTTCCGCGCCTGCCGCAAGGCCTGGCCGGAGCGAAAGCCGATGTCGGCGCGCATCTCGGCGACCGACTGGGCGCCGGGCGGGCTCTCGGGCGAAGATCTGATAGCGCTCACGCGCATGCTGCAGGAAGCGGGCTGCGACCTCGTCGACTGCTCGAGCGGCCAGACGGTGCCGCACCAGAAGCCGGTGTACGGGAGGATGTACCAGGCGCCGTTCGCCGACTGGGTGCGCAACGAGGTCGGCATCGCCACCATGACCGTGGGCGCCGTCACTACCGCCGACCAGGTGAACACGCTGCTCGCCGCGGGCAAGGCGGACCTGGTGGCGCTCGCGCGCACCCATCTGACCAACCCGTACTTCACGCTCCAGGCCTCCGCTTGGTATCAGCACATGGGGCAGCACTGGCCGCTGCAGTACCTCTCGGGGCGCGACCAGGCCTTCCGCCTCGCGGTGCGCGAGCGCGCGGAGCTCACCGATCTGCGGCTGCGGGCGCGGCCCGACAGCCATGAAGTGAAGGACCCGAGCATCAAGAAGGCGGCCTGAGATAAGGGCGTGATGAAGAGAACGTTTCTCTGCGTTGCCGGATGGGCATTCCTGTCGACGGCAAATGCAGCCTTCGAGGTGAACGGCGTGCCCCTCGGCGGGAGCGAGAGCGACATCCGCGAGCGCTTCCCGAGCGCGAACTGCAAGGCGCTCGAGTGGTCGAGCCTCGCCGCCGACCGGCGCTGCGACGACTCGCGCGCGAGCATTGGCGGCGTCAAGGCGCGCATCACCTTCTACCTGAGGAAGGATGCGGTCGAGGCTTTCGACGTGCGTTTCGATACCAGCGACCTCGAGCGCTTCGTCGGGGTGCTGAAGAAGAGCTTCGGCAAGCCCGTGTCCGAGGGGCGCCAGAAAGTCGAGCGCGAAGGCAGGCCGGCGCGCGAGTTCTACCGCGCGCAGTGGAAGGAAGGCAACGCGCAGGCCCAACTGCGCGCCGAGACCGACAAGCGCCGCGCGGCGCTCCTCGTCTACCGCGGCGACTTCGAGGAAGAGATCTACCGTGTACGCTGAAAAGCTGAAAGAGATCCTGGCAGGCAGGGAAGAGGTGGCGTTGCTCGACGTGCGGGAGCAGGGCGTGCACTATCGCGGCCATCCTTTCTTCGCCTGCTCGCTGCCGCTGTCGCGCCTGGAGACGATGGTCGATGACCTCGTGCCCAGGCGCAGCGCGCCGCTCGTGCTGCTCGATGGCGGCAAGGAAGGCCTGGCCGGGAAGGCACAGGCGCGGCTGCGCGAGCTGGGCTACACCGACGTTTCGATCCTGCAAGGCGGCTGCGACGCGTGGCGGGCATCGGGCGGCGAGCTCTTCAGCGGCGTCAACGTGCCCTCCAAGGCCTTCGGCGAGTTCGTCGAGCACCAGTACGAGACGCCGCGGATTCCGCCCGAGCAGCTGAACGAATATGTGAAGAGCGGACGAAAGCTCGTCATTCTCGATTCCCGCCCGTTCGAGGAATACCACCGCATGAACATCCCCGGGGGCATCGATGCCCCGGGCGCCGAGCTCGCCTGGCGAGTCCACGACCTCGCGCCCGACCCGGACACGCTGGTGGTGGTGAACTGCGCCGGCCGCACGCGCTCTATCATCGGCTGCCAGTCGCTGCGCAACGCCGGCATCCCCAACCCGGTGGTCGCGCTCAAGGACGGCACCATGGGATGGGAGCTCGCCGGCTTCGAGGTCGAGCGCGGCTCGACGCGCGTCGCGGCGCCGCCCTCCGAGGCGGGCAGGAAGCGCGCTCGCGCCGTGGCCGGCAGAGTCGCCCAGAGATTTGCAGTGAAGTTCGTATCGTCCTCGCGGGTCCGCGACTGGCAATCCGATCAAACCCGCACGCTGTATCTCCTGGACGTACGCAGCCGAGAGGAGTTCGAGGCAAAGCGCATCGTTGGCTCGCGCTATGCGCCGGGCGGGCAGCTGGTGCAGGCGACCGACGAGTACATTGGCGTGCGCAGTTCGCGCGTGGTGCTGGTCGATCCGGAGCGAGTGCGCTCAGTGATGACCGCCTCCTGGCTCAACCAGATGGGCTGGGAAGACGTTTTCGTGCTCGAACCGGAAGGCGGGGATGGCTTCGCCGGCTGGCCGACCGAGAGCGGGCCGAGAATGAAACCGGTGCTTGGCCTTATCGCGTGGGAAACGACCCCCGAGGTCGAGGGCGCCACCATCCTCGATCTTTCACGAGCCTGCGCTTCCGTGCGCGCCACCTCCCTGGGGCGTGGTGGGCAGTACGTTCACGTCTCGACGAAGCGAAACGCAAGCTGCCAGACCCAACTTCTCTAGTGCTGACGTCGGATGACGCGGTGCTCGCGCATCTCGCTGCGCCGGAAGCGGCGGCGCTATGGCCCGGCGTGCCGGTGGAAGTGCTCGAAGGCGGCAACGCGGCGTGGTTCGCCGCGGGCCGGCCCACGGAAGCGGGCATGGAGCGCGCGACGACGACGCGACGACGTCTGGTACAAGCCCTACGACCACGAGCACGGCTCGGACTACGAGAAGCATGCGCGCGCCTACCTCAGCTGGGAGGTCGCGCTGGTGGACCAGATCCGGCGCGACCCCACGATCCGCTTCCGCGCATATCGCTGAGCGTCTTCAGCTCACCTTTTTGATCACTGACACGGCGCGCGCCTGGTCCTCTGCGCTATCGAGCGCC
>JAQSVY010000096.1 GCA_029266935.1 Burkholderiales bacterium | reverse complement strand
GTGTGAGTGAGGAAGGCCAGGGGCTCGATGCCCCGCGACCTGGCCCACTCTTCTGAACCCAAAAGAACGCAAGCAGCGCCGTCAGTCAGGGGCGAGCTGTTGCCGGCCGTCAGCGTGCCGGCCGGGCTGGGATCGAATGCGGTCCTGAGCGACGCGAGCTTCTCCATCGAGGTGTCGGCGCGCACGTTGTTGTCGTGCTTCAGGTCGCCGAAGGCAATGACCAGGTCGTCGAAGAAGCCGGACTTCCACGCGGCGGCGGCGTTCTTGTGGCTCGCGAGCGCGAGCTCGTCCTGTGCCTCGCGCGTCACTTTCCACTCCTTCGCCATCTCCTCGCAGTGCTGGCCCATCGAGAGGCCGGTGCGCGGCTCGCCCACCGAGGGCGGCCAGGGCTTGAGGTGCGCCGGGCGGATGTCGAGCCAGGGCTTCGCTCTCTCGGCGAAGGACCGGCCTTTGAAGCTTTTCAATACCGTCCTCTGCAGCTCCGGGCCGTAGGTGAGAGGGATGTCGCTCGCCGAGTCGGCGCCGCCGGCAATGGCGCAGTCGATCTCGCCGAGGGCGATGCGCGCGCCGAGCTGCGCCACCGCCGAGAGGCTGGTGCCGCAGGCGCGCTGCAGGTCGTAGGCCGGGGTCTCGGGGTGAAGCCC
Source organism: Burkholderiales bacterium (assembly GCA_029266935.1). Taxonomy (GTDB): domain Bacteria; phylum Pseudomonadota; class Gammaproteobacteria; order Burkholderiales; family SG8-39; genus SCGC-AG-212-J23. The sequence goes on along the minus strand of JAQSVY010000096.1, from coordinate 5,261 downwards.
CGAGCCCAGCACCGACTCGCGCGCCAGGTTCCAGTCGCGCGAGTGCTTGATCACGGCGCCCGCTGCAACCTCTCCTATGCGCTGGTTCTTAAGTGAAAAGCGATCGACCAGGGCTTTGAAAGCCGCAGTCAGCATGTCCTGGTTGTCGAACTCCTGGTAGGCGGTGTTGGCCCGCGCGAAGGGGATGCGGGCGCCGCCGAGAATTGCTACGCGCTTCATGGGGGTCCTCTTTCCAGCCGGGGTCAGGGCCCGGCGGCATATTTTCGCGCGTTCTCCACGTTATAGTTCGGCCGATGGACGAAGCCCTGCTGCTCGCCCGCCTCCAGTTCGGGCTCAACATCGGCTTCCACATCCTGTTCCCGAGCATCACCATCGGGCTGGCCTGGTACCTCGTCCACTTCCGCATCAGGTACGAGCGCACGCGCGACCCCGCCTGGCTCGACACCTACCGCCTGTGGGTGAAGGTGTTTGCGCTTTCTTTCGCCATGGGGGTGGTGTCGGGCATTACCATGAGCTTCCAGTTCGGCACCAACTGGCCGGGCTTCATGCTGGCGGTGGGCAACATCGCCGGCCCGCTGCTCGCCTACGAGGTGCTGACGGCGTTCTTCCTCGAAGCGACGTTCCTCGGCGTGATGCTGTTCGGCATGAATCGCGTCTCGGGACGCGTGCACATCGCCTCCAGCGTGATCGTCGCCGCCGGCACCACGCTTTCGGCGTTCTGGATCCTCGCGCTCAACTCCTGGATGCAGACCCCGGCCGGGCACGTGGCGGAAGCCAACGGCGAGCTCATCGCCGGCGCGTGGCTCGAGGTGATCTTCAACCCGTCCTTCCCGCTGCGCTTCACGCACATGCTGCTCGCTTCGGGCATCACCGCGGCCTTCCTCGTCGCCGGGCTTTCCGCGTGGCGGCTGCTGAAGGCACGCGACGACGCCTCGGCGCTGAAGACGCTGCGCTTCGGCGCGGGCGTGGCGGCGGTCCTGGTGCCGCTGCAGATCGTGGTCGGCGACCTGCACGGCCTGAACACGCTCAAGCACCAGCCGGCGAAGATCGCGGCGATGGAGGCGCTGTGGGAGACGCAGCGCGGCGCGCCGCTCGTGCTCTTCGCGCTCATCGACGAGGAGACCGGCACCAACAACTATTCGATCGAGATCCCGAAGCTCGCCTCGCTCATCCTCACGCACGAGGCCGACGGCGAGGTGCTCGGGCTCGACGAGTTCGGCGACGACATCCCGCCGGTGACGCTGGTGTTCCTCTCCTTCCGCGTCATGGTCGGCGTGGGCGTGCTGATGCTGCTGCTCGCCTGGACGGGAGCCTTTAAACTTCGGAAACGGGGTCCATCCAAAACCTTGTTGTGGTGCTTCGCCGGCATGACCTTCTCGGGATGGATCGCGGTGCTGGCCGGCTGGCTCGTCACGGAGATCGGCCGCCAGCCCTGGCTCGTCACCGGCATCCTGCGCACCGCGGAGGCCGCCGGCGAGGCGAGCGGCGCGCAGCTCGGCGCCAGCCTGACCGGGTACGTGCTCATCTACACGCTGCTGCTTCTCTCCTACATGGTGGTCATCACGCACCTGGCAAGGAAATGATGCTCGACCTGCCGCTCGTGTTTTCCCTGCTCATGAGCGTGGCGATCCTCGCCTACGTGGTGCTCGACGGCTACGACCTGGGCGTGGGGATGCTGATGGCGGGCGCGGAGCGCACCGAGCAGGACGTGATGGTCGCCTCCATCGGGCCGTTCTGGGACGCGAACGAGACGTGGCTCGTGCTGGGCATCGGCCTGTTGCTTGTCGCCTTCCCGGTCGCGCACGGCGAGATCCTCGGCGCGCTCTACCTGCCGGTCGCGGCGATGCTGGTGGGCCTGATGCTGCGCGGCGTCGCTTTCGAGCTGCGCATCAAGGCCGAGGGCTGGCACCGCGAGCTCTGGAACTGGCTCTTCTGGGGCGGCTCGACGATCGCGAGCTTCGCGCAGGGCCTCATGCTCGGGCGCTACATCACCGGCTTCGAGCCGGGCCGGGGCGCATGGGCGTTTGCGGTCGCGGTGGCGGCGTCGCTTTGCGGTGGCTACGTGCTGCTAGGCGCCACTTGGCTGGTCCTGCGGACCGAGGGCGAGCTGCAGCAGAAAGCGATCGGCTGGGCACGCTGGGGCCTCGCCTGGGTGGCGCTCGGCGTAGCGCTGGTGAGCCTCGCCACGCCGCTCGCGAGCGAGACGGTGCGCATGCGCTGGTTCGACTTCCCGCGAACCCTGGGGCTAATGCTGCTGCCCGCAGCGACGCTCTTCATGGGGTGGTGGGTCTGGAAAAACCTTGGCCGCTCCGATGGGAGGCCGTTCGCCGGCGCGGTGGCGATCTTCGTGCTCGCCTTCATCGGCCTCGGCTACAGCCTCTTTCCCTACGTGATCATGGACCGCATGACGATCTGGGACGCCGCCGCGCACCCGAGCGCGCTCGTCTTCATGCTGGTCGGCACGCTGATCGTGCTGCCCTTCATCGTCGGCTACACGATCTATGCCTATCGCGTGTTCCGCGGCAAGGCGCGCGCCGAGGACTACGGGCACGGCAAGTACACCTGAGCGAAAGGGGGTCTGACCCGGGTCTGCCCTTTTTTTCGTTTGGTGCATTGCCGCAACCGTCGCCAGTGCGTCATAGAAAGCGCTAAGCCGGATATAAGTATTCCGTTTTGGCTTGCCCGGGCAGGGGAATAAGATCGGTCGGGCGCGGCAAGCGCTCAACCAAAAAAAGGGGGGCTCGGCCATGGCTGCACAGAAATGGCGTACGGAAGACTGGGTTGCCGTCTATCTCGGTTTTTTCATCATCGCCGTGATCCTCGCGGCGTTCAGCTGGAAGCTCTTCGATCTCGGCAACCTGCGGTCCACGTTCCGCTGGACCACCGATAGCCAGATCGCAGCCCGCGCGCCGGGATGGACGGCGGCGCTCGACGAGATCAGCAAGGATGCCGAGGCCAAGGGCAAGAAGGATGTCGCGGCCGCGGCCGGCGGCCTAAAAGCGGCGCTGCAGGCGAACGACCGCAAGGCGATCGAGAAGTCGGCCGGCGACGTCGCCAAGGCGGGCGGCCGCAATACCGTTGCCGGCTCGCTCGGCTCGGAGGTGCGCGGCCACGCAGCCGCGCAGGCCGACAAGGTGTTCGGCGGCGCAAACCTCACCAAGGGCGTCATCGTCGGCATCGCCGGGCTCGTCATCGGCGCCGTCGGCTTCGCGCTGATCGGCGGCAATGTCGGCGCGTTCGCGCTCGCCTTCCCGGTGGTATTCGTCCTCGCCTGGCTGGCGCGCATGCTCGCGGGCAACGGCCTCTTCGTGGAATACGGCGTCGAGTACGTGATCTTCGCCCTGCTGCTCGGGCTGCTGATCAGCAACACGATCGGCACGCCGGCGTGGCTCAAGGCCGGGGTGCAGACTGAGTACTTCATCAAGACCGGCCTCGTGATCCTGGGCGCAGGACTGCTCTTCATGGAGGTGGTGCAGGCGGGCGCGCTGGGCATCCTGCAGGCGGTGCTGGTGGTGCTCGTGGTCTGGTACGTGTGCTTCTGGATGGCGCGCAAGCTGCGTGTGGACGACGACTTCGCCGCCATGCTCTCCTCCTCGGTGGCGATCTGCGGCGTTTCCGCGGCGATCGCGACCTGCGGCGCGATCCAGGGCGACAAGAAGAAGCTCTCTTACGTCACCTCGCTCGTGCTGATCGTCGCGGTGCCGATGATGATCATCATGCCCTGGCTGGTGAAGGCGTTCCACATTCCCGACATCGTTGCCGGCGCCTGGATGGGCGGCACGCTCGACACCAGCGCGACGGTCGTCGCGGCGGGCGCGCTTATCAGCGACGCGGCGATGAAGACCGGCGTGATCGTCAAGTTCTCGCAGAACGCGCTGATCGGCGTGGCGGCCTTCATCCTGGTGGTGTGGTGGACCTACAAGGCGGGCGCCAAGGCGGGCGGCCAGCAGCCGAGCGCCGGCATCATCTGGGAGCGCTTCCCGAAGTTCGTGCTCGGCTTCCTGATCGCCTCGGCGGTGTTCTCGTTCTTCCTGCCGACGCCCCTGGTCGACGGCACGAAATCGGTGCTCGGCGAGCTGCGCACCTGGTGGTTCGCGCTCGCCTTCGTGTGCATCGGCCTCGAGACGCGCTTCGTCGACCTCGCCACGATGGAAGGGGGCCGGCCGGCCGTCGCCTTCCTCGGCGCGCAGGCGGTCAACATCGTCTGGACGCTGCTCCTCGCCTACCTGATCTTCGGCGGGGTGATCTTCCCGGTGCCCGACATCAAGTAACGCCGCGCATCAAGCCCCCGCAGGAGCGGCTGACAAGCCCTCCCGCGGGGACTAGCATCGGCTTCATGAGGTGGCTGAAACAGCTCGATCGCGAGCGCCCGTTCGAGGCGTTTCAGATCGAGGTCACCTCGCGCTGCAACCTCAAGTGCGTCATGTGCCCGGTCACGGTGCTGGCCGAGCACTGGCCGGCGCGCGACATGGCGTTCGAGACTTTCGAGCGCGTTGCCGAGGCCTTCCCGCGCACCCGGTGGGTCCACCTGCAAGGCTGGGGCGAGCCGCTGCTGCACCGGCGCATCTTCGACATGATCGAGCGGGCGAAAAGCGCCGGCTGCAAGGTCGGCTTCACGACCAACGGCACCCGGCTCACCGCGCAGACGGGCGCGCGGCTGCTCGATCTCGGCCTCGACCTGATGGCGGTATCGATCGCCGGCGCGACCCCCGCCACCCACGCCGCGATCCGCGTCGGCTCGGATCTCCCGAAGCTCTCCGAGCAGCTGCGGCGATTCCTGCGCCTGCGCGCCGCGAGCGGGAACCCGCGACCGAAGGTCGAGGTCTTCTACCTGATGACGCCGGACAACCTCGCCGAGCTGCCGCGCGCAGTGGAGCTCGCGGCCGAGCTCGGCGCCGACGAGCTCGTGGCCACCAACCTCGACTACGTCATGACGAGCGGGCTGGACGCCCTGAGAGCCTACTCCGGGTCGGTGCCGGCGCGCGCCTGCGCCGACGTGCTCGATCAGGCGCGCGCGGTGGCCCGCAAGACCGGCATCGCTTTCCGCCCCTACCCGCTGCAATTCCGGGAGATGGCGGTGTGCGACCTGAACCCCCTGAAGATCCTGTACGTATCCGGCGACGGCGCGGTGTCGCCCTGCGTCTACACGTCGCTCGCCGGCCAATCCGAGATGCCGCGCGTCTTCGAGGGCCGGTCGCTCGCGACGCCGACGGTCAGCTTCGGTAACGTCACGCAGCAGCCGCTGATGGAGATCTGGGAAA
>JAQSVY010000095.1 GCA_029266935.1 Burkholderiales bacterium | reverse complement strand
TGGGCGTCGTAGCCGTACTCGTCGACCAGGCGCTTCTCCACGACCGAGATCTTCTGCCGCGTCTCGTCGTCCGGCCGCGAGCTCGAGGAGACGAGGCGCAGCACGTCGCGGCGCTGCTCGAAGAGGTACTGCTCGACCGCGTCGTGCAGTGGCGCGTGGCTGTCGAGGGTGAACTTCTCGCCGCGCTTGTAGGCCCCCATCGCCTTGCGCACCACTTCCTGGCGGAAGGAGAGCTTGCCGGACTCGGAGATGCGGATCTTCTCCTCGACCGAGCGCAGGAAGCGCTCGTCGGGCTTGCGGTCCTCGCTGGTGATCGGGTCACGGATGGTGCGGTTGTCGAGTTGCGCCTCCACCTCGTCGAGGTATTTGTCGAGCAGCTGCTGCGCCTCCTGCTCGAAGGAGACGAAGAGCGCCTTATGTACGTCCTCCTTCACCCAGCGGTTGTAGAAATCCTTGCGCACCGCGACGAGGAAGTCGACCCACTTGCGCTTCTTCTTGCCGTCGATCCTGACGTCGGACTCGATTGCATCCTTGAGCGCGATCAGCACGTCCATGGTGGTGAGGCTCTTCGCCTGGGACTGGATGATGGCGCTCGAGAGCGCGTTGATGACGAACCGCGGCGACACGCCCGAGAGCCCTTCCTCGGGGTTGCGGGCGCGGATCTTGTCGACTTCGGCGGCCGCCACGCCCTCGACGTCCTCGCCGGCGAACAGGCGCAGCTTCTTCGCGTTGTCGGACTCGCGCTCCTCGCCCTCCTGCAGGCGCGTGAGCACCGAGAACACCGCCGCCACGTGCAGCGCGTGCGGGTCGAGGTGCACCTCGCGGAAGGCCTGGGTCGAGGAGCAGAGCTTCCGGTAGATGCGCGCCTCGTCCTTGTAGTTGAGCGTGTAGGGAACCTGGATGATCACCATCCGGTCGAGCAGCGCCTCGTTCTCCGCCTCCTGCAGGAACTTGCGGAACTCGGCGAGATTGGTGTGCGCGATGATGGTCTCGTCGAGGTGGATGAGCGGGAAGCGCGACACCTTGACGTTCTTCTCCTGGGTAAGGGTGAGCAGCAGGTAGAGGAACTCGCGCTTCACCTTCAGGATCTCGATCATCTCCAGCAGGCCGCGGCTCGCCGCGAACACCGCCCCCGACCAGGACCAGGCGCGCGGGTCGCCCTCGTCGCCGTACTCGGAGACCTTGGAAAGGTCGACCGAGCCGACCAGGTCGGCGATGTCGGCGGTGGTGGGGTCGTGCGGCGCATAGGTGCCCACGCCGATGCGGCCCGCCTCCGAGATGAAGACGCGCTCGACCGGCATCTGCATGAAGTCGCCGCCGAACTCGTGGGCGACGCGGTGCGCGCAGTACGGGCAAAGCTCGCCGCCGATCTCGACGCCATAGGTCTGCCGGAACTGCGGCCGCAGGCCGTGCGGGACGAGGTGCAGGGGCGACTCGTGCACCGGGCAGCCGTGGATGGCGTAGAGCGCGCCGGCGTCGGTGTGGCTGTATTCCTCCAGTCCGCGCTTGAGCAGGATCACCATGCTCGACTTGCCGCCGGAGGGCGGCCCGAGCAGCAGCAACAGCCGCCGGCCGACTTCGGAGCCGGCGGCGGCGGCCTTGAAGTAGTCGCGTACCCTCTCGAGGGTATCGTCGATGCCGTACAGCTCGTCGTCGAACAGCCGCTCCTCGCAGCGCATCATGTCCCACATGTACTGGTGGCTGGAGCGCGTGATCCCCTTCGGGTCGGCCGGGAAAACCCCTTCGAGGAACGCCGCCAGCGTGCCGGTCCAGCGCGCGGCGCGGTGTTCCTTGGTAAAGTCCACGAGTGAACGCAGAAAATCGGAGTGCTCCCGCTCGGCAAGCGTGCCTTGTTTCATGTCGATCACCTCGCTCATGTGGTGGCAGCCCTGAAATTGTTAGAGCAAGAATTCAGCCCGTGTTCCCTTGTGTCACAATTTGTTGCATGCGGACTAGCGTACGCATAAGGCGTGCAACGGTCCACTTGGTCTAACGTTGACGCGCAATGCTTAAAGAAATTCACGGTGTCGCCGACGATCCGCCGGCGCGGCGCCGCTGGTTTCACGACGATTATTTCGACCTGTTCGTCTGGCAGACCGACGGGCACGTGACGCTGTTCCAGCTCTGCTACGGCGTCGCTTCCAGCGAGCGTGCACTGGTTTGGGACGCCAGCCGCGGCTTCTTCCACGACGGCCCTCCCGCATCGCAGGAGGTGGTTTCACGCTTCGACGATGCCGCCGCCGAGCTGCCCGAGGACATCCGCCGCGAGGTACGCGAGAAAATGCACGAGTTCGCCGGCAGCCGCATCGGCGTCACGGCGCGGCGCAAGAAGTTTCGCCGTGCGGAATGGCAGCGATAGCGACTTCTGTAGCGGTTCATTGACAGGGAGGGGACGATGAAACCGGAATTGATGCTGCTCGCTTGGGCGGTGCTGCTCGCGTTCGTGCAAATGCTGGTGGCGGTATCCGGCCATACGCTTCAGGTCGGGTTGCCGGCGCTCGCGGGCAACCGCGAGGGGCTGCCACCGGCCACCGCCTGGGCGGGGCGCGCGGTGCGCGCGCATCGCAATATGATAGAGAACCTGGCGCTGTTCGCCGCGCTGGTGCTGATCGCTGCCGTCGCGAACAAAACCAGCGACATGACCCTGCTCGGTGCGCAGATTTTCTTCTGGGCGCGGCTCGCCTACGCCTTCGTCTACCTCGCCGGAATTCCGTGGCTGCGCACGGGCGTGTGGTTCGTGTCGGTCATCGGGCTCGCGCTCATATTTTTCGCGCTGCTCTAAGACTCGCGCTAGCGCTCGGGGCCCTTCTTCCCGCCGCCTCGATCGGGCCGGCGCGCGCCGCGAGCGACCCGCTCGCCGACGTGGTCGGCCCGGGCGGCGCAGGCCTGGGCATGCTCTCGCGCATCGAGCGCTCGCCCTACCGTGGCCTCGGCGCACGCCAGGACCTGATCCCGCTCTATGTCTACGAGGGCGGCAACGCCTACCTGCGCTCCTACCGGGTCGGGCTCAAGTTCGACGCGCAGGCCTGGCGCCTCGACTTCTTCCTTACCCGCCGCTTCGAGGGCACGCCCTACGAGCTGTCCCCGGACGAGCTGCCCGGCGTGGTGCGCCGCGAACAGGGCGCGGACGTCGGTGTGGGCTTCGTCTGGCGCGGGGCGCGCCGCTCGGCCTACTTTGAGGCGATGCGCGACGCGACCGCCGTTTCCCACGGCGGAGAGCTGCGCCTGGGGTACCGGCACGAGTTCGGGGCCGGGCGGCTGCGCCTGCGACCCCACGCGATGCTCAGCTGGCGCAATTCCGCGCTAAACGACTACTACTACGGCGTGAGCCCCGCCGAGGCCGCGCCGGGCCGGCCGGCGTACGCGCCCGACGCGGGCGGCGAGGCGCAGCTCGACCTCTATGCGATTTACCGCGTCACGGGCGCCTGGTTCGCCATCGGCGGGCTGACGCTGACGCGCCGCTCCTCGGGCGTGCGCAACAGCCCGATCGTCGAGGGCGACAAAGTGCAGCCGGGCGTGTTCGCCGGCGTGATGTACGACTTCTCGCCGCAGACCCGCAAGTGGCCCGAAGGCCGTCCCACCATCGCGCGCGTGTTCTATGGCGCCTCGAGCGACTGCGACATGCTGCAGATCGTGCGCCTGGCGTGCACTTCCACGCACACGCAGGACCAGACCAACGTTGCCGGCTATGAGATCGGGCGGCCGCTGGTGCAGCGGCTGAACGACTGGCCGCTCGACATCGCGGTCCTGGTGGGCCTGGTGCGCCACAAGGAGTACGGCCTGCAAGGCGACTTCTGGCAGGTGAACGGCTACCTCAAGGCCTACTACTACGGGCTGCCGTGGTCGCATCGGGTGAATACGCGCCTAGGCTTCGGCGCCGGCCTTTCCTACGCGCGGCGCGCGCCATTCATGGAGCAGCGCGACCAGGCTGTGCGGGGCCGCGATACCTCGAGGCTGCTGAACTATATGGACCCGAGCATCGACGTGAGCCTGGGTGACGTCATCGGCTCGCGCCGGCTGCGCGAGACCTATGTCGGCTTGGGCGTGTCGCACCGCTCCGGCATCTTTGGCTCGTCGCAGCTGCTGGGCAACGTCGACGGCGGCTCGAACTACATCTACAGCTACCTAGAAAGCAATTTCTAAACGGCAGGCGGTGTTCTAGCCGGAGGACGAGTAGCCGCCGTCCACCGGGATCGCCGTTCCCGTAATGAAGTCCGAAGCCTTGCTGGAAAGAAAGACGGCTATCCCCGCGAGATCCTCCGGCTCGCCCCAGCGGCCGGCGGGCGTGCGCGCGAGCACGCGCTCGTTCAGGCCGGCCACGTCCTGCCTCGCCCGCTTTGTGAGCGCGGTGTCGATCCAGCCCGGCAGCACCGCGTTCACCTGGATGCGGTCGCGCGCCCAGGCGCAGGCGAGCGCCCGCGTGAGCTGCACGATGCCGCCCTTGCTCGCCCCGTAGGGCGCGACGAAGGCGGCGCCAAAGATCGACATCATCGAGCCGATGTTGACGATCTTGCCGGCGCCGGCGCGCTTCATGTGCGGGTAGGCCGCCTGCGCGGCGACGAAGGCGCTGGTGAGGTTGGTGTCGAGCACCTCGCGCCATTCGTCGATGCTGTACTCCTGCGGCGTTTTGCGGATATTGATGCCGGCGTTGTTCACCAGGATGTCGAGCCGCCCCAGCCGCTTGGCGGTCTCCTCCACCATCGCGCGGCATGCGGCTGCATCTTTCAGATCGCATTCCAGATGGACGGCGTTTCCGAGCTCCTGCGCGGCGGCGGCGTTCTTCTTCGCGTCGCGGCCGGCGATGGCGACCCTCGCGCCGGCGGCGGCGAGCCCGCGCGCCATGCCCAGGCCAATACCGCCGTTGCCGCCGGTGACGAGGGCAGCCTTTCCCTTCAGGTCGAAGAGGTTCATGGACGGATTATGCGATACTTGACGCAGTCAAGTATCTCGGGAGGGCCATGGGAACGCCCGTCGAGGCCGTGCGCCGCTTCAACCGCTTCTACACGCGCCGTATCGGCGTGCTGCAGGACCGCTCGCTCTACCAGCCGTACTCGCTCGCCGAGGCGCGCGTGCTCTACGAGCTAGGCCAGCGCGCGGATCTCACCGCTGTGGCCCTCGTGCGCGAGCTCGGCCTCGATGCGGGCTACCTCAGCCGCATCCTCAAGGCCTTCGCGCGCCGCGGCCTCGTGAGCGCCGGGCGCGCCCCGGGCGACGCGCGGCGCCGGCCGCTCACGCTGACCGCGGCCGGCCGCAAGGCCTGCGCCGGGCTCGAGCTGCGCTCGCGCAAGGAAGTCGGCGCCATGATCGGCAGGCTGCCCGCGCCGGCGCAATCGCGCCTTGCCGACGTGATGAAGGAAATGGAAACGCTGCTTGAGGAGAGCGCCGCCGAGGTTTCGCTGCGCCGCCACCGTCCTGGGGACATGGGCTGGGTCGTGCACCGCCATGGAGCGCTGTACTTCCAGGAGTACGGCTGGGACGAGCGGTTCGAGGCGCTGGTCGCGGGCATCGCCAGGGACTTTATCGACAACCTCGACCCGCAGCGCGAGCGCTGCTGGATCGCCGAGCTCGCCGGCAAGCCGATCGGCTCTGTCTTTGTAGTGAGGCAGAACAGAACAACCGCAAAACTCCGGCTGCTCCTGGTCGAGCCCGAGGCGCGCGGGCGGGGCGTCGGCAAGCGCCTGGTGGCCGAGTGCATCGCCTTCGCCCGCGCGAAGGGCTACCGCAAGCTCGTGCTGTGGACGCAGTCCAACCTGGAGACCGCGCGCGCCATCTACAAGGCGGCCGGTTTCCAGCGAACCAGGCAGGAACGCCACCGCTCATTCGGCTATGATCTGACGGGCGAATACTGGGAACTCAGTCTGGTCTAGGCCTCGAGGAGGAGGAGTGGATCTCTCGGCAAAAGGCATGCGCGTGCTCGTCACCGCGGGCGGCGCAGGGATTGGCCGCGTCATCGCGGATA
>JAQSVY010000366.1 GCA_029266935.1 Burkholderiales bacterium | reverse complement strand
TCAACTGATGGCGGGTTGGCTCATCCCGGCGCTGAAGGCGGTGCTGCCGCACGTGGGCGACATCGTCGCGGCCGCCAAGCCGGTGTTCACGAAGAAAAAACCGGGGGGGGCCGGCACGCCAGGCGGGGAAACACAGCAGATCGCCGAGTTGCAGGCCGCGGTCTCGCAGAACGCCGAGCACGTGCGCCAGCTCGCCGCCCAGCTGCAGAGCACCGTGACCGCTATCGAGAAGGGCGCCGAGATCGCCGAATCGCGGCTGCGGCGTGCGGTGCTCTTCTGCGCCGTGGCGGTGGCTCTGTCGCTGTTCGCCCTGGGCGTGGCGGTCCTTGGGCTCCTTCGCTAGCGGCTTCGAGTACCAGCCGGACTTCATCACGCCGGCCGAAGAGCATTCGCTGCTGGCCGCCATCGGCAGGCTCCCGTTCACCAACGCGCACTACAGGGAATACACCGCGAAGCGGCGCATCGTGGTCTTCGAATCCGGCGCACCGCAGTTCCTCGTGCCGTTGCGGGACAGGGTTGCCGAGTGGCTGCGCATCCCGGGCCAGGACTTCAGGCACGCCCTCGTCTCCGAGTACCGCTCTGGCACCGGCGTCGGCTGGCATCGCGACATGCCTGACTTCGCCGTGATCGCCGGCGTCTCCCTCGCGGCGCCGGCGCGCATGCGCTTCCGGCCCTACCCGCCGCGCGAAGGCCCGTCGCGCGAGCGGCTCGGCATCGAGCTCGAGCCGCGCTCGGCCTATGTGATGCGCAACGACGTGCGCTGGCAGTGGCAGCACAGCATTGCCCCGACCGGCGCGCTGCGCTACTCGATCACTTTCCGCACGCTACTCGAGCGATGAGGCCCGCCGCCCTGCTGCTCTGCCTGGTTGCCTTGGCGGCAGCTGCGCAGCAGCACGAGCCGCCGAACGCGGTGCTGCTCGTTGCGAAGCCGGAGCTCGTCGACCCGAATTTCCGCGAGACCGTGGTGCTCGTCACGCAGACCGCGGACGCCCACACCGTTGGCGTGATCCTCAATCGCCCCACCGAGCGGCGCATGGAAGGCTACCCGGAGCCGCTCTATGCGGGCGGCCCCGTCATGGAGGGCGTGATCGTGGCGCTCTTCGAGGCCGACGAGCCGCCGGCGGCCAGCGCGTTCCACGTGCTCGAGCGCGTCTATCTCAGCATGCACCCGGACAACCTCGGCGCGCTCGCCGCCCGTCCGGCAGCGCGGATGCGGCTTTATGCCGGCTTCTCGGGCTGGTCGCCGGGGCAGCTGGAAAGCGAGCTCGCCCGCAACGGCTGGTACGTGCTGCCCGCCCGCGAGGCTGTGATATTTCGCAAGTCGACCGAGGGCATGTGGCACGAACTGCTCGAGGAGGCACGAAACCGGGAAAGGAAAAAGCCCGCATGAGGGTTTTCCGGCGATATACTTTCCTGATGCTACGCGCCCTTGCCGCCTGCCTGTTCCTCGCGCTTTCCGCGGCCGCCTTCGCGCAATCGCAGGACGAGGCGGTGCTGCTCATCGCCCATCCGGCGTTCCGCGACCTCGAGTACCGCCAGACCGTGCTGATCGCGGCCCCGGTGCCCAGCGGCGGCCACGTCGGCGTGATCCTCAACCGGCCCACGCGCCGCTCGCTCGGCAGCCTCTTTCCCGACCACGAGCCCTCCAAGAAGGTGGCGGAGCCGGTGTACTACGGCGGCCCGTTCTCGCGCGGCGCGCTGGTGGCGCTGGTCAAGGCCGACCACGCGCCCGGTGCGGGCTCCGTGCTGCTGATGAAGAACCTGTACCTCGCCTTCCGCGCCAATACCATCGACGAGGTGATCGAGAACACGCCCAACGAGGCGCGCTACTTCGTCGGCTACGTCGGCTGGCGCCCGGGCGAGCTCAGGACAGAGATCGACCGCGGGCTGTGGTCGGTGCACAACGCCGACGTCGGCACGATCTTCCGCAAGGACACCGAAGGCCTGTGGGAAGAGCTCCTGCAGTCCACCAGGCGCATCCGCGCCGCCGCCCCCCGCGCCGAGCCTGCCGGCTAAGCCGCCGCGCGCGCCGGCGCTTTCGCCTTCTCGAACGTCATCTTGCCGCCCCGGTACTCGACGCGGATGCGGTCCTTGGGGGCGAAGCGGCCTTCGAGGATCGCCTTCGCGAGCGGGTTCTCGATCTCGGACTGGATGGCGCGCTTGAGCGGCCGCGCGCCGTAGACCGGGTCGAAGCCTGCCTTGGCGAGCTCGCCGAGGGCAGCGTCGGTGACTTCCAGCGCATAGTCCATCCTCGCGAGGCGCCTCTCCAGGATGCCGAGCTGGATCTTTGCGATCGACTTGATGTGCTCCTCGCCCAATGCGTGGAACACCACCACCTCGTCGATGCGGTTTACGAACTCCGGCCGGAACTGCGTCTTCACCTCGGCCATCACCGCGAGCTTGATGACGCCGTAGTCGCTGCCCGCCATGCTCTGGATCATCTGCGAGCCGAGGTTGGAGGTCATGACGATCACGGTGTTCTTGAAGTCAACCGTGCGGCCCTGCCCGTCGGTGAGCCGCCCGTCGTCGAGCACCTGCAGCAGCGCGTTGAACACGTCGGGGTGCGCCTTCTCCACCTCGTCGAAGAGGATCACCGAATAGGGCTTGCGGCGCACCTGCTCGGTGAGTTGCCCGCCCTCGTCGTAGCCGACGTAGCCCGGCGGCGCGCCGATCAGGCGCGACACCGCGTGCTTCTCCATGTACTCCGACATGTCGATGCGGATAAGGTGCTCCTCGGAGTCGAAGAGGAACGCGGCGAGCGCCTTGCATAGCTCGGTCTTGCCGACGCCGGTGGGCCCCAGGAAGAGGAATGATCCGTAAGGCCGGTTCGGATCCGAGAGCCCGGAGCGGGAGCGGCGGATGGCGTCGGAAACGAGGCGCACCGCCTCGTCCTGGCCGACCACGCGCTCGTGCAGGCGCTCCTCCATCCTGATCAGCTTCTCGCGCTCGCCCTGCATCATCTTCGACACCGGGATGCCGGTCGCGCGCGACACCACCTCGGCGATCTCCTCGGCGCCGACC
>JAQSVY010000094.1 GCA_029266935.1 Burkholderiales bacterium | reverse complement strand
TCGATCAGCTTCGCGTACTTCATGTAGCTGTTCATGCAGCCGATCGAGATGTGGACGAGGCCGGGCACGCCGTCGAGGAAACCGAGGCGCAGGACGTAGAACTTGAAGAAGCGCACCACCGGCGAGAAGAGGAGGTGGATCACGCTCGCGCTGTGGCCCTTTTCATAGGCCTGGCGGGCGGCGAGGGTGGTGTAGCGGTTCTGGCGGTCGAGGTAGGAGCTGAGGTCGTCGCGCGAGTCGTGCATCAGGTCGCCGGAGAGCGTGCCGGGGGTGACCGCGTAGAGCACCTTCTCGTGCACGAGGTCGTCGCTCCAGCGCGCGTTCAAGCGGTTGAACAGGCGCAGGCTCCAGTCGGGGTAGCCCTCGCCGTGCGAGAGCCAGCGGCCGAGGAAGCGGTTGCGGCGCGGCATGCGGTACACGGGCGACGCGGGCGCGGCGAGCGCCTGCTCGATCTCGGCGGCGAGCGCCGGCGACACGCGCTCGTCGGCGTCCATGCACAGCACCCAGTCGTGTCTTGCCTGGTCGACCGCGAACTGCTTCTGCAGCCCGAAGCCGAGCCATTCCTTCTGCACCACGCGTGCGCCGCGGCGCTGGGCGATCTCGACCGTGCCGTCGGTGCTCGCCGAGTCGACGACCACGATCTCGTCCGCGAAGGCGATGCTCTCGAGGCAGGCGTCGAGCACGGCGGCGGCGTTGCGGGTGATGAGCACGGCGGAGAGCGCGGCCCGGGGCGCGGCGTTCAATTCGAATAATCATTCTATCCAATGAAGAGCATCCTCTTCGTCAAGACCTCCTCGCTCGGCGACGTCGTGCACCATTGCCCGGCGGTGAGCGATGCGGCGGCCGCGCTGCCAGGCGCGGCGATCGACTGGGTGGTGGAGGCGCCCTTCGCCGGCGTGGCGGCGATGCATCCGGCGGTGCGGCGCGTGATCCCGATCGGCATGCGCCGCTGGCGCAACGCGCTGTGGGATCCGGCGACGTGGTCCGAGATGGGCGAGTTCCGGCGCTCGCTCGCCGCCCAGCGCTACGATGCGGTGATCGATACCCAGGGGCTCCTGAAGAGCGCGCTCGTCTGCCGCTTCGCGTCCGGCACGAAGCACGGCATGGACCGCTCGAGCGCCCGCGAGCCGATGGCGGCGCGCTTCTACGACGTCAGGCACATGGTGCCGCGCGGCCTGCATGCGGTGGAGCGCAACCGGCGCCTGACCGCGGCGTCGCTCGGATACGAACTGAAGGAGAAGTGCCATTACGGGCTGCGCATCAACGATGCCGCCCCGTCCGCGGGCGCCTACTCGGTGCTGCTCACGATGACGAGCCGCGAGGACAAGCTGTGGCCGGAGTCGCGCTGGGTGGAGCTTGGGCGCGAGCTCGGGGTGCCGGTGGTGCTGCCCTGGGGCAGCGATCCTGAGCGCGAGCGCGCCGAGCGCATCGCGCGCGGCGTCGGCGACGGCAAGGTGCCGGAGCGGATGTCGTTAGCCCAGCTTGGAGAGCTGTTCTTCAAGGCGAGGAATGTCGTCGGCCTGGACACCGGCCTCACCCACCTCGCCGCGGCGCTCGGCGCGGCGACGGTCGGCATCTACTGCGGCTCGGATCCGGCGCTGACCGGCCTCTACGGCGCTGCGCACGCGAAGAACGTCGGCGCACCGGGGCGCACGCCGGAGGTCGCCGAAGTGCTGAAGAGCCTTTCTTGAGGGCGCTCTACACCCTCTTCCTGCGGCTCGTCCTGCCGTTTTTCCTGCTGCGGCTGTGGTGGCGCGGCCGGCGAGAGCCCGGCTATCGCGATTCGGTGGAGGAGCGTTTCGGTGCCTACGAGACCGAGGTAAAGCCCAAGATGGTCTGGATCCACGCGGTGTCCGTGGGCGAGGCGCGCGCGGCGGCGCCGCTCGTGCGCGCGCTGCAGGAGCTGCTCCCGGACCACGGCCTGCTTCTGACGTGCACGACCGCGGCGGGACGCGAGACGCTGAAGCAGGTGTACGGCGAGTCGGTATTGATCGCCTACCTCCCTTACGACTATCCGCACGCCATCCAGGCCTTCCTCGAGCATTTCCGGCCGCGCCTGGGAGTGCTGATGGAGACGGAGGTCTGGCCGAACCTGGTCGCCGTGTGCGCGGAGAACGGGGTGCCGCTCCTCCTCGCCAATGCGCGCATGTCGGAGAAGTCGGCGCGCGGCTACCGCCGGCTGCGCGCGCTTGCCGAGCCCGCGTTCCGCAGCCTCGCTGCCGTCTGCGCACAGAGCGCGGGCGACGCCGAGCGGCTCGCCTCGCTCGGCGCGCGGCAGATCGAAGTCACCGGCAACCTCAAGTTCGATGTCGAGCCGGTCTCGCACCAGCTCGAGGCCGGGCGGGCTTGGCGTGCAGCGCTCGCCAGGCCCATCCTTCTGCTCGCCAGCACGCGGGAAGGCGAAGAGAAACTGTTGCTCGATGCGCTGCCCCGCGAGGAAGAAGAACGCAGCGGCAGGGACGCGAAGCTCCTCGTCATCGTGGTGCCGCGCCATCCGCAGCGCTTCGATGAAGTGGCCGAGTACGCGCAGGGTCGGCGCAGCCGCAACGATCCCGTCGATTCTCAACTGAGAATCTATCTGGGCGACACGATGGGCGAGATGGCGTTCTACTACGGCGCGTGCGACGTCGCCCTGATCGGCGGCTCGTTCGTGCCGGTCGGCGGCCAGAACCTGATCGAGGCGCTCGCCGCCGGCGCGCCGGTGGTGATCGGTCCGAGCGTCTACAACTTTGCCCAGGCGACGCAGCTCGCGCTGGAAGCGGGCGCTGCCATGCAGGCGCGAGATGCTTCGGCGGGGATCCGCGAAGCCCTGCGGCTGCTCCAGGACGAAGGGGCCAGGAAGCGGATGAGGGAAGCGGGCGCGCGGCTTTGCGCGTCGCACCGCGGCGCCACCGAGCGGCACGTGGCGGTGTGCCGCCGCCTGCTCAAGATGTGAGGACTAGGGCGCGAGCGCCCGGTTCACTTCCTCGATGTCCTCTTCGCGCAGGCTGCCGGCCGCGGCCTTGAGGCGCAAGCTGTTGGTGATGGTGTTGTAGCGCGCCACCGCCAGGTCGCGGCGGGTCTGGAAGAGTTGCTGCTGCGCGTTCAGCACGTCGATGTTGATGCGCACGCCGACCTCGTAGCCCAGGCGGTTCGAGTCGAGGGCGCTCTGCGAGGACACCAGCGCCTGCTCCAGCGCCCCGACCTGCGCGATGCCGTTCATCACCGTGTTGTAGGTCTGCCGCGCCGTCAGCGCCGCGGAGCGCCGCGCGTTCTCCAGGTCTTCCCTGGAGCGCAGCTGCAGCGCCGCCGCCTCGCGCTCGCGCGAACTGATGGCGCCGCCCTGGTAAAGCGGCATCGCGAGCTGCAGGCCGATGACCGTGGACGTGTTGTCGGTGCCCACCGAAGTCTGGGTCGACGCGGTCTGGTTCGTCTGTCCGTGCGTGGCGACGAGGTCGAGCGTGGGGTGATGCCCGGCGGAGGCGCGCCTCGCCTCCAGCGCGGCGATCTCGGCGACGGCCTCCTGGATCAGGACCGGGTAGCTCTGCTTCTCGGCGAGATCCACCCAGGTCTCCATGTTGTCGGGGTTGGGCGGGGCGAGCCGCACGTCGCTGCGCAAGGGCTTGAGCTCCGCGTAGGGCTTGCCGGTGATCAGCTGCAGCGCCCGGCGCCGGTTCTCGAGGTCGTTCTGCGCGGCGATCTCCTGCGCCACGATGAGGTCGTAGCGCGACTGCGCCTCGTGCGTGTCGGTGATCGTCGCGGTGCCGACCTCGAAGTTGCGCTTCGCCTGCGCGAGCTGCTCGGAGGTCGCCGCCTTCTGCGCGCTCACCAGCGCCAGGGTGTCCTGCGCGGCCAGCACATCGAAGTAGGCCTGCGCGGTGCGCACGACGAGGTCCTGGCTCGCCTGCGCGAAAGTTGCCTCGGCCTGCTGCACCTGGTACTCCGCCTGCCGGTACTGCAGGTAGTTCTGCCGCCGGTAGACCGGCTGGACGAAGGTGAGCGTGTAGCCGGCGGCGTCCGGGGTGCGCGTAAAGCTGGGGCTGATCGCCGGGTTGTCGGACTCGACCTCGATGCGCGAGCGCGTGGCGCTGCCCGAGAGGTTCAGCGTCGGCAGCAGCAGCGCCCGGCCCTGCGGCAGGCGCTCGCGGCCCGCCGCCAGGTTGTGGCGCGCCGCGGCGTACACCGCGTCGTAGCGCTGTGCGTCGCGGTACACCTGCACCAGGTCTTCCGCGGACGCCCCGGACGCCGCGAGCCAGAGCGGGATCAACAGAAACCGCCAGACCTTGAGCTGCGCCGCCGTGAGCTGCAGCATCAGAAGCGAAACCGCGGGCAGTGCTCGGCGTTGACGAGCGGATCGATCACCGTCTCGAAGAGATCCACGGCGTGGAAGGCGCCGGGCGCGGTGCAGGTGACGAGCCGGGCGGTCATCACCGGGGGCTCGCCGACCACCGCGAAGAGCCGGCCGCCGACCGCGAGCTGCTGCTGCAGGGAGGCCGGCAGCACCGGCGTGGAGCCGGTGAGCACGATCGCATCGTACGGCGCGTGGCCCGGCCAGCCGCGCGCGGCATCGCCGGCTTCCAGGGTCGCATTCTCCGTGACATGGCGCTCGAGGTTGCGCTTGCCGAGCTGCGCGAGCACGGGCTTGATCTCCACTGAATGCACGTGCGCGGCGAGGTAGGCGAGCAGCGCGGTGAAGTACCCGCTTCCGGTACCCACCTCGAGGACCTTGTCGGTCTTCCGCAATTTCAGCGCCTGGAGCACCCGCGCTTCGAGCTTCGGCTCCCACATGCGCTCGCCTTCGCCGATCGGCAGCTGCAGGTCGGAAAACGCCAGCGCGCGGTGCTTCTCCGGCACGAACTCCTCGCGCGGCACAACGTAGAGCAGATCGAGCACGTCCTGGTCGAGCACCTCCCAGGTTCGGATCTGTTGCTCGACCATGTTGCCGCGGGCCTGTTCCAGGTTCATCCGCGGCGATTATACTTAGCGTTCGTCGTCGGGGTCCTGGCTTCGCAGTGGAGATGCGCCGCCGGGTGAGAGATACCCATTGAACCTGATGCGGGTAATGCCGCCGAAGGGAGACAGATGAACGCCAATCCGAAGTTCCTCGCCGCCACCGCCCATGTCGATGACGCGGCGGTCCAGCCTTTGCCGAATTCGAGGAAGATCTACCTGGGAGCGCTGCGCGTGCCCATGCGCGAGATCGCGCAGACCGGCGACAACCCGCCCATCGCCGTCTACGATACCTCGGGGCCCTACACCGACCCGCAGGCGAAGGTGGACATCCGCAAAGGGCTGCCGCCGTTGCGGGCGGCCTGGATCCTCGCCCGCCAGGATACGCAGGTTCTCGAAGGTCCAACTTCGGAGTACGGCAGGAAGCGCCTCGCCGACCCGAAGCTCGCAGAGCTGCGCTTCGATCTGCAGCGGGCCCCCCGGAGAGGCAAATGCGTGACGCAGATGCACTACGCGCGCAGGGGCATCACCACGCCGGAGATGGAGTTCATCGCCATCCGGGAAAACCAGAAGATGCTTGCCGGCCTGGAAGCGCAGCACCCGGGGCAGGCCTTCGGCGCCGCCATTCCCAAGGCGGTGACGCCCGAATTCGTGAGGAGCGAGGTGGCGCGCGGGCGCGCCATCATCCCGGCCAACATCAACCACCCGGAGACCGAGCCGATGATCATCGGTCGCAACTTCCTGGTGAAGATCAACTGCAACATCGGCAACTCGGCGGTCAGCTCCTCGATCGGCGAGGAAGTCGACAAGATGACCTGGGCGATCCGCTGGGGCGCCGACACGGTGATGGACCTCTCCACCGGCAAGCACATCCACGAGACCCGGGAGTGGATCATCCGCAACAGCCCGGTGCCCATCGGAACGGTCCCGATTTATCAAGCATTGGAAAAAACAGGGGGTAAAGCCGAAGATCTGACCTGGGAGATCTTCCGCGACACGCTGATCGAGCAGGCGGAGCAGGGCGTGGACTACTTCACCATCCACGCCGGGGTGCGCCTGCCGTTCATCCCGCTCACCGCGAAGCGCATGACCGGCATCGTCTCGCGCGGCGGCTCGATCATGGCCAAGTGGTGCCTCGCGCACCACAGGGAGAGCTTCCTCTACACGCACTTCGAGGAGATCTGCGAGATCATGGCCGCGTACGACGTGTCGTTCTCGCTCGGCGACGGCCTGCGGCCGGGCTCGATCCACGACGCCAATGACGAGGCGCAGTTCGCCGAGCTGAAGACGCTGGGCGAATTGACGAAGATCGCCTGGAAGCACGACTGCCAGGTGATGATCGAAGGCCCGGGCCACGTGCCGATGCAGCTCATCAAGGAGAACATGGAGCTGCAGCTCGAGCACTGCGGCGAGGCGCCCTTCTACACGCTGGGGCCGCTCACCACCGACATCGCGCCCGGGTACGACCACATCACGAGCGCCATCGGCGCGGCGATGATCGGCTGGTACGGCACGGCGATGCTCTGCTACGTGACGCCGAAGGAGCACCTCGGGCTGCCCAACAAGAAGGACGTCAAGGACGGCATCATGGCCTACAAGATCGCGGCGCACGCCGCCGACCTCGCCAAGGGCCACCCCGGCGCGCAGCTGCGCGACAATGCGCTGTCCCGGGCGAGGTTCGAATTTCGCTGGACCGACCAGTTCAACCTCGGCCTCGATCCCGACACCGCCAAGGAGTTCCACGACGAGACCCTGCCGCAGGACGGCGCCAAGGTGGCGCACTTCTGCTCCATGTGCGGCCCGCACTTCTGCTCGATGAAGATCACGCAG
>JAQSVY010000093.1 GCA_029266935.1 Burkholderiales bacterium | reverse complement strand
TCCGGGAAGAGGCATGTGGGAGGTAGGGGCGCTCCTCGCGGTCGTGCTGCTGGTGCTCTTCTTCCTCGACAGCCTGCGCGCGCGGGAGCGCGCGGTGCGCGCCGGACGCGAGGCCTGCAAGCGCTATGAGCTGCAGTTCCTCGACGACACCGTCTCCTTCGCGCGGCTGCGGCTCGGGCGCGACGACGAAGGCCGTCTGAAGCTCTCGCGCACCTATACTTTCGAATTCAGCGAGACCGGGAACACGCGCCGCCACGGCGCCATCGTCATGCTTGGCCAGGAGCTGCGCGACATACAGCTGGAGCCCTACACCATCCAATGACCTGGCTGGAAGGAACCGTCATCGAGAACCGGCATTGGACGGACGCGCTCTTCTCGCTGCGCGTGCGCGCGCCGCGGCTTTCGTTCCAGGCGGGCCAGTTCGTGAGGATCGCGCTGGACGTCGAGGGCGAGCGCGTCGCGCGCCCGTTCTCCTTCGTCAACCCTCCCGCGGACCCGCTGCTCGAGTTCTACGGCATCGTCGTCCCCGAAGGGCCGCTGTCGCCGCGCCTGGAGAAGCTCTCGGCCGGCGACCGCCTGTACGTCGCCTCCAACCCGGCCGGCTTCCTCGTCCTGTCGGAAGTACCGGATGCCGGAACGCTGTGGCTGATCTCCACCGGCACCGGCATCGCGCCCTACCTCTCGATCCTGCGCACCGAAACGCCCTGGCAGCGGTTCAGCGACGTCGTGCTGGTCCACGCCGTCAGATATGCGCAGGAACTGGTCTACCAGGACCTTCTGAAGAAAATGCAAAGGCCTGGCTTCAAATACGTGACTTTCGTCAGCCGCGAACCTCATCCCGGCTCGTTGGCGGGCCGCGTTCCCGCGGCGATCCGGGACGGGCGTCTGGAGGCGGCGGCTGGCGCGGCGCTCGACGCGGCGGGCTCGCACGTCATGCTCTGCGGCAACCCGCAGATGCTGAAGGACGCCACGGCGGCGCTCGCCGAGCGCGGCATGCGCAAGCATCGCCGCCGCAATCCCGGCCACATCACGGTGGAGAGCTTCTGGTGAGGCTGATCGCCGCCCTGCTGATGGCATGCCTGCTGTCGGGCTGCAGCATGGTGCGCCTCGCCTACGAGAGCGCCGATTCGTACCTGCGCTATCGCGCCGGCGCCTACCTCGACGTGCATGGCGAGCAGGCCGATGAGCTCGACGCGGCGATCGACGCCTTCCACGACTGGCATCGCAAGCAGGCGCTGCCGCAATACGCGCGCTTCGCCGGCGAGGCGGCGCAGCGCGTCGACGACGGCCTTACGCCCGAGGACCTCGTTTGGGGTTACGATTCCCTCATCGCGCAGACGCGGATCGGCCTGCGCGAGGCGGCACAGCGCATCGCGCCGCTGCTCGGCCGGCTCGATGCCCAGCAGATCGCCCACATCGAGAGCCGGCTCGCCGAGGAAAACCGCAGGTTCGAAAAAGAATTCCTGCGGGGCGCCGAGCCCGCGCGCAGGGAGCGCCGCGCCGAGCGCATCGTCAAGCGACTGGAGGATTGGGTGGGCAGGCTCTCGCAAGCGCAGGTCGAGCGCGTCAGGCAGTACTCCGCGCGTGTGCCGCTGCTCGCCGAGATGCGCCTGCGCGACTACCAGCGCGTGCAGGCCGCGGGGCTCGAGCTGCTGCGCGCCGGCAAAATCGAAGGCTTGCCCGAGTTCGTCGCCCACTGGGATCGAGGCCGGGATCCTGCCTACGCCGCGGGCATCGAGGCCTCGCGGCGTGAGCTGTTCGCCTTGCTGCTCGACCTCGACCGAACGCTCGCCCCCAGGCAGCGCGCGCAGGCGGTCGCCAACCTGCAGCACTACGCGGCCGACTTCCAGGGGCTGTCCGAGAAGCGGTGAACGAGCCCGCCCCGCGCCGGACCATCGAGGCGCTCGAATCGCCGCCGGCGAGCGACGCCGGCCGTACCCGCTACACGCAGCTCGAGTACGAGGCGCTGCTCGCCAACGCCTCGATCGGCATCGCCTTCACGCGCGAGCGGCGCTTCTTCCTCTGCAACCCGAAGTTCGCCGAGATGTTCGGCTGGGCGAGCGACGAGCTGATCGGCCAGCCCGGCGAGGTCGTCTATCCCAGCCACGAAAGCTACGCCGCGCTCGGGCAGATCGCCGCGCCCATCATCGGCGCCGGCCGCCAGCTCGACGTCGAATGGGAGCTGCGGCGCAAGGACGGGTCGACCTTCCTCGGCCGCCTGATCGCCAAGGCGATCGACGACAAGAACCCGCAGCAGGGCGGCACGGTGTGGATCGTCGAGGACATCACCGAGCGCCGGCGCCAGAGCGACGAAGTGCAGCGGCTGCTGCGCGAGCAGGCGGCGATCCTGGGCACCGCGTCGATCGGCGTGGTGTTCGTCAAGGACCGGCGCATCGTGCGCTGCAACCGGCGCTACGAGGAGATGTACGGCTACGGCGCGGGCGAGCTCGACGGACAGCCCACCACCGTGCTGTACGCCGAGAGCGCCGATCACGCGCGCGCCGACGAGGCCTACGCCAACCTCGCGCGCGGCCAGACCGCGCGCCGCGTCGAGCTGCGCCGTCGCAAGGACGGGTCCACCTTCTGGATGCGCACCGAGGGCCGCGCCGTCGACGCGCACGACCCGCACAGGGGCTCGGTCTGGACCTGCGAGGACGTGACCGAGCAGCGCCGCGCCGAGGACGAGCTGCAGCGCGTGCTCGCCGAGCAGCAGGCGCTGCTCGAGAACGTCGTGGTCGGTATCGCCTTCAACCGCGGGCGCAGCATCGTGCGCTGCAACCGGCGCTTCGAGGAGATGTTCGCCTACGCGCCGGGCGAGGCGATCGGCGTGCCCATGCGCGACATGTACTTCACCGACGAGGAGTTCGAGCGCCGCAACGCCGTCTACCAGGAGCTCGATGCGGGCCGCACGCACGCGCGCGAGAGCTGGATGCGCAGGCGCGACGGTTCGGGCTTCTGGTGCCGCATCTCCGGCCGCGCGGTGCAGGCCGGCGACCCGACGAAGGGCTACGTGTGGCTCCTCGAGGACATCACACAGCAGCACGCCGCCGAGGAGCGCATCGAGCGCGCCGCCGCCGAGCAGGAGCTGATCCTCGACAACGCCACCGTCGGCATCGCGTTCGTGCGCAACCGCATCATCCAGCGCTGCAACCGCTACCTCGAGGAGATGGTGGGCGCAGGGCCCGGGGAGCTCGTCGGGGAGAGCTCGGCGGTGCTGTTCGAGGCCGAGCAGGAGTGGCGCGCCGCCGGACGACTTGCCCATGAGAGCACCGCCCCGGGCGAGCGCCACGACAGCGAATGGCGCTTCAAGCGTCGCGACGGGTCACTGTTCCGCTGCCGCACGCGCGGCCGGCGCATCGACGCCGGCAAGGCCGAGCAGGAGTGGATCTGGAGCTTCGAGGACGTCACCGCCGAGCGCGAGGCCGACTCGCGCGTGCAGCAGGCGCTCGACGCCCTCGAGCGCATGGTCGCCGAGCGCACCGCCGAGCTGCAGGACGCGCAGGCGCGCGCCCAGTACCTCGCCGACCACGATCCGCTGACCGGGCTTCCCAACCGCCGCCTGCTGGAAGACAGGCTCACCCAGGCACTCGCGCTCGGCCAGCGTCACCGCAGCCAGACCGCGGTGATGTTCGTCGACCTCGACCGGTTCAAGACCATCAACGACTCGCTCGGCCACGCCGTAGGCGACGCGCTGCTGAAGGAGGTCGCTGGCCGCCTGGCGGCGCAGCTGCGCACGGGCGACACCATCTGCCGCATCGGCGGCGACGAGTTCGTGGTGGTGCTGCCGGAGATCAAGCGCTCGTCGGACCTCGCGCAGGTGGCGCAAAAGGTGATCGAGCAGCTCTCGCAGCCGGTCGTGATCGAGGAGCGCGAGATCATCGTCACGCCCTCGATCGGCATCGCCGTCTTCCCCGACGACGGGCGCGATGCCGAGTCCCTGATTCGCAACGCCGACGCGGCGATGTACCACGCCAAGGAGCTCGGCCGCGCCAACTACCAGTTCTTCACCGAGCAGATGAACCAGGCGGCGTCGCGCCGCCTCGCGCTGGAGAGCGAGCTGCGCCGCGCGCTCGGACGCGACGAGCTGCGCGTGCACTACCAGCGCATCGTCGAGGCGAAGACCGGCCGGGTCGCCGGGCACGAGGCGCTGGTGCGCTGGCAGCACCCGGAGCGCGGCCTGGTGCTGCCGGGGGAGTTCATCCAGCTCGCCGAGGAGACCGGCCTCATCCTGCGCATCGGCGAGTGGGTGCTGCGCGAGGCCTGCCGCTGGGCGACTTTCATCGGCGCGGAGCGCGGCCTGCAGGTGGCCGTCAACCTCTCGCCGCGCCAGTTCAACGACCCGCGCCTGCCCGACATTGTGGCGCGCGCGCTGCGCGAGACAGGCCTGCCGCCGGGGCTGCTCGAGCTCGAGATCACCGAGTCGACCGCGATGCGCGAGACCGACGCCACGCTCGGCACGCTGAAGCGCCTGAAGCAGCTTGGCGTGTCGATCGCCATCGACGACTTCGGCACCGGCTACTCGAGCCTCGCCTACCTCAAGCGATTCACCGTGGACAAGGTGAAGATCGACCGCGCCTTCGTCGCCGAGGCGCCGGGCGACCGCGATCACGGCGCCATCGTGCCGGCGGTCGTGGCGCTCGCGCACGCGCTGGGCATCCGCGTCATCGCCGAAGGCGTCGAGACCGAGGCGCAGCGCGCCTTCCTCGAGGGCTGCGGCTGCGACTACCTCCAGGGCTACCTCGCCGGGCGGCCGGTCGACGCCGATACCGCGGCGAAAGACTACGTCTAGGGCGGCGCTCCACTTCTCGCACGCCAACGGCTTCCCGGCGCGCTGCTACTCGGCGATGCTGGGCGAGCTGGGCAAGCACTACCGCCTCTCGTGGATCGAGGCCATCGGCACCGACCCGCGCTACCCGGTCACTGAAGGCTGGGGTCATCTGGTGAACCAAACCATCACGGAGATCGAGACGACGTATTCGGGAGAACCTGTGTTCGCCGCGGGCCATTCGTTGGGCGGCTACCTGAGCTTTCTCGCCGCCGTGCAGCGTCCGGAGCTCTTCCGCGCCATCGCGCTGCTCGACGCGCCGATCATCGGGGCATTCCGCGGCACCGTGCTCGGCGCCAGCAAGCGCCTGGGCATCGTCGACCGGGTCACGCCCGCGGGTGCTACGCGCGACCGGCGCAGCCACTGGCATTCCGAGGGGGAGGCGAAAGCGCATTTCCGCACGCGGCGGCTGTTCCGGCACTTCACGGACGAGTGCCTCGAGGACTACGTGCGCCACGGCCTGGTGCGCGATGAAGCCGGGGAGCTGCGCCTGCGCATCGACCCGCTGATCGAGACGCAGATCTACCGCACCATCCCGCACGGCATGATGCGCAGCCTCGGGGCGCTGCGGGTGCCGGCGGGGTTCATCGGCGGTGCCGACTCGGACGTGGTGAAGCGCGTGCGGCTCGCCGGGATGCGGCCGAAGTTCGTCCTGCGCAAGGTTCCGGGCGGCCACCTCTTTCCGCTCGAGCGGCCCCGCGAGGCGGCCCAAGCGGTTCTTCAACTTATTGAAGAATTAAGTTGACCGGCCGCGCTTGTCGCGCAGCAGCTCCTCGATGCCCTTGATGCTGAGCTCGACGCCGGTCATGTTCGGGTTGACCTCGAGCGCGCGGCGGTACCAGACGAGCGCCTGGTCGTAGTCCTGCAACTGGAAAAAGATCTGCCCCATGCCCGAGAGCGCGCCGAAGTGTCGCGGGTTGCGCTTGAGCACCTCGCCGCAGTCGGCGATCGAGCGCTCGAAGTCCCCGGCGAGATAGTGCACCGTGGCGCGCCGGTTCCAGGCCTCGGCGAAATCCGGTTTCGCCTTTATGACAGACGTAAACGTCTCAACGGCTTTCGCGTGCTGCCCAGACTGCATCTCCTCGGTGCCGCGCGCCATGAGCTCATCGGTGGCCGCGTCGCCCGAGCGCGCCCACAGCAGCCATAGGCCCCGCTCGGCATAGGCGCGCACGAACGGGCTTTCGTCGCGCAGCCGCTCGTGCAGGAGCGGCGCGTCGGACATGGCGCCGCGGTTGGCGATCCAG
>JAQSVY010000365.1 GCA_029266935.1 Burkholderiales bacterium | reverse complement strand
TTTCCTTGCGCGGCATGGCTACGGGCACACCATTGCCCCCCATGAAGTGAACTACCGCGCCAATCTCTGGGCCTTGAAGGACGCCGGCGTGCTGGAGGTGATCTCGGTGGCATCGGTGGGCGGCATCCACGACGAGCTCGGGCCGGGCACGCTCGCGGTGCCGCATCAGGTCATCGACTACACCTGGGGGCGGCCCTCCACTTACTTCGCTGGAGCCGGCTCACCGGTGAACCACATCGACTTCACCGAACCTTATTCGCAGCCGTTGCGTGCGCGCATCCTGAAAGCTGCACACGCGGTGGGCCAGCCCCTCGCCGACCGGGGCATCTACGCCGCGACCCAGGGCCCGCGACTCGAGACTGCGGCGGAG
Source organism: Burkholderiales bacterium (assembly GCA_029266935.1). Taxonomy (GTDB): domain Bacteria; phylum Pseudomonadota; class Gammaproteobacteria; order Burkholderiales; family SG8-39; genus SCGC-AG-212-J23. The sequence continues at coordinate 2,942 of JAQSVY010000365.1, read as the reverse complement.
ATCGACCGCCTGGCGCGCGACGGGGCCGACATGGTGGGCATGACCGGCATGCCGGAGGCGTCGCTCGCCCGGGAAATCAGCCTCGAGTATGCGGCGATCGCGGTGGTGGCGAACTATGCGGCCGGCCGCGGCGAAAGCGCGCGCGCGGTGCCCCTCGATCGCATCGGCGCGGTGCTCGACGAAGCCATGGGGCGCGTGCGGCGCATCATCGAGAAGCTCTGCGAGCGATGATCCGGGAAGTGCTGCGCATGGGCGATCCGCGGCTCTGGGAAAAGTCGAGCCCGGTGGGTCGTTTCGACTCGCAGGAATTGAATGAACTGATAAGGGATATGCGGGACACCATGGCGCATCTGAACGGCGCCGGGCTGGCGGCGCCGCAGATCGGCGTCGGGCTGCGTGTGGTCATCTTCGGCGTGCAATCCAATCCGCGCTATCCGGGCATCGAGGAGGTGCCCGACACGGTGCTCATCAACCCCGATATCCAGCCGCTCGCGGACGAGTTGGAGGAGGGCTGGGAGGGCTGCCTCTCGGTTCCAGGGATGCGGGGCTGGGTGCCGCGCTTCAGGAAAATAACGTATTCGGGGCAGGATGAGCGCGGCCAACATTTCGAGAGAACCGTAGAAGGCTTCCACGCACGTGTCGTGCAGCACGAGGTCGACCACCTCGACGGCGTGCTCTATCCGATGCGCATCCGCGACTTCACGCGCTTCGGCTTCAACGAAGCGCTGTTTCCAGGGCAGGAGCTGCCTCCTGAAGACTGAGCTCCTTGTGCAGGTCCTGCTCGAGCTGCAGGACGGTCTTCGCGTTCGACAGGTTTTCCGAGGCGATGAGGAAAACGTCTTCGGCGCGGTCGCCTAGCGTGTTGATGCGCGCCGTCTGCAGGCTGATCCGGTAGCGCGCCAAGATGCGCGCCACGCCGTAGAGCAACCCCGGGCGGTCGCTCGCCACGATCGACAGCACGTGGTAGGCGCCGCGCTCGTCGGGGCGGATGTCCACGGCAGGGGAGATCGGAAAGTGGCGCACCCGACGCGACACGCGTCCGCCGCGCGGCGGGGCGAGCGCCGCCTGCGACTCAACCTCGCGCGCAAGCTCCGACTCGATGAGGCCGATCATGTCGCGGTAGTGCACGCCGCGTCCCTGGCCCATGACCAGGAAGGTATCGAGCGCGTAGCCGACGCGGTAGTGCAGGTTGCGCGTCTGCCAGGCGATCTCCTGCGCGTCGTGGCGCAGGAAGTAGGCGGTGTCGAGCTGCGCCCAGAGCTTCTGCTCCACGCCGTCGGAGAGCGCGTAGAGCCGTAGCAGCCGGCTCGCCTCGGCCTGCTTTTCGGCGAGGGCGGCATCGCGCGCCAGGGGCTCGCCGGTGAGCGCCCGGCGGGTGGCCCGGAAGAGATCCTCGAGCAGCTTCGCTTTCCAGGCGTTCCACACCTTCGGGCTGGTGCCACGCACGTCGGCCACCGTGAAGAGGTAAAGCGCCACCAGGCGCCGCTCCGAGCCGACGCGCTTGGCGAAGGCCTGCACGACCTCCGGATCGTGCAGGTCCTGCTTCTGCGCCACCTGCGACATGGCGAGGTGCTGCCCGACCAGGAACTCCACCAGCTCGCGGTCCTCGCTCGCCAGCCCGTGCCTCCTGGAGAAATTCCTGACGTCCGCGGCGCCGAGCTCGGAGTGGTCGCCGCCGCGGCCCTTGGCGATGTCGTGGTAGAGCGCGGCGATGTAGAGCAGCCAACGGCGCTCGAACCCGTTCATTAGCTCGCTGCACAGCGGGAACTCGTGCGCGAGCTCGGGCATCGTGAAGCGCCTGAGGTTGCGCAGTACCATCAGGATGTGCTGGTCGACCGTGTAGACGTGGAAAAGATCGTGCTGCATCTGCCCGACGATGCGCCCGAACTCCGGCAGGTAGCGGCCGAGGATGCCGTACTGGTTCATGCGGCGGAATTCGTGCACGATGCCGCGCGGCTGCTGCAGCAGGTGCAGGAATAGCAGCCGGGCGAGCGGATCCTTTCTGAACTGCGAGTTGATCTTCAGCCGGGACCGGTACAGCGCGCGCAGGGTCGGCGCGGTCATGCCGCGCAGCTCCTGGTGCTGCATGAGGAGCAGAAAGCTTTCCAGGATCGCTGCGGGCTCGCGCTCGAAGAGTCGTTCATCGACTGCCTCGAGCAGCTCGCCTCTGGCCCGGAATCGCTCATTCAGGACGGTTGACTCCTGCCCTGCCTGCGGCAGCAGGCGGGCGCCGAGGTTCTGCAGCACGATGGTGTTCAGCTGCGTCACCGCCTTTGCGGTGCGGTAGTAGCCCTGCATCATCGCTTCGCTCGCGCGCCGCTCCACCGTGTCGACAAAGCCGAGCTGCGCGGCGAGCGCGCTCTGGAAGTCGAAGACGATCCTGTCTTCGCGGCGGCCGGCGAGGTAGTGCAGCCGGATCCGCAGGTCCTGCAGGAGCGATTCGTGTCGCGCCAGCTGGCGCGCCTCGTCCCGCTCGATCAGGCCGTGCGCGACGAGGTCGCTCCAGCGTCGGCCGATGCCCGCGGTCATCCCGCAGGCCCTTGCGGTCCACTGCATCATGTGCAGGTCGCGCAGGCCGCCCGGCGCCTCCTTGAGGTTGGGTTCGAGCGCGTACGCCGAGTCCTGGTGCTTGGCGTGGCGCTGCTCCTGCTCGAGCTTCTTCGCTTCGAAGAAAGACAGCGGGTCGGTAACCTCCCGCAGTCGAGTCGTCAATTGCTTGTAAAGGCCGCGACTACCAGCAAGATAGCGGGCCTCGAGAAGCGTGGTGCGCACGGTGATGTCGCCGGCCGCCATCTCGAGGCAGGAGTCGAGCGTGCGCACGCTGTGGCCGATCTCCAGGCCCACGTCCCAGAAGGCGCCGATGAGGCGCTCGAGCGCGCCGCGCTCCGCCTCGCTCGGCTCCGCGGCGAGCAGCAGGAGCAGATCGATGTCCGAGCACGGGT
>JAQSVY010000092.1 GCA_029266935.1 Burkholderiales bacterium | reverse complement strand
CTCAAGATCGACGGCGGCATCACCATCGCGGGCCCGTGAGCCCGGCTTCCCCGACCGCCAGGAGCAAACCGCAAATGACCTTGGAACGCCTGGGCTTCGTCGGTCTGGGTCGCATGGGCGGGCCGATGGCCGGCCGGCTGCTCGACGCCGGCTATCAGCTGACCATCTATGACGTCAGCGACGAAGCCCTCGCGCCGCTCGTGGCGCGCGGCGCCAAACGCGCGAGCTCGGCAGCCGAGGTCGCCTCGGCCGCCGAGATCGTGCTCACGAGCCTGCCGACCCCGCCGATCGTGGAGAGCGCCGGCATCGGCCCCGGCGGCATCGTCGAGGGCTCCAAGGCCGAGGTGATGCTCGACATGTCGACGACGGGTCCGGCGACCGCCAAGCGGATCGCGGCGGGCCTTGCGGCGAAGCGCATTCAATGGGTCGATTGCCCGGTGAGCGGCGGCATCAAGGGCGCGGTGAACGGCACGCTCGCGCTGATGGTGTCCTGCCCGAAGGAGAGCTTCGAGCGCGTCCGGCCGATCCTCGAGGTGTTCGGAAAGATCTTCTACATCGGCGAGAAGCCCGGCCTCGCCCAGGTGGTGAAGCTCGGCAACAACATGATGGCCGCCGCGGCGATCATCGTCGCGGCCGAAGCGCTCGCGATGGGCGTCAAGGCAGGCGTCAACCCGCGCGTGATGAACGATGTGCTCAATGCGAGCACCGGGCGCAACACGGCTACGACGGACAAGGTCCCGCGCTCGATCCTGCCGGGCACGTTCGATTTCGGCTTCGCGACCGGGCTCTCCTACAAGGACGTGCGCCTCTGTGTCGACGAGGCTGAGGCCATGGGCGTGCCCATGTTGGCCGGGGGGATGGTGCGGGAGATCCTCGCGATCACCAACGCGAAATACGGATCCCATTCGGATTTCACCTGCCTGGCAAAGCTGATCGAGGAATGGGCGGGGGTGGAGATCCGTGGCTGAACTCCTGCACCACGACCTCGCCTGGGCGGAGCAGGGAAAAGGCGTCTCGCCGCCCGATCTGCCCGTCGCGCGCCGACTGGCCGAGGAGGTGCTCGCGCCGCGCACCTTCCCCACCGAGGTCATAGCGAAGACCAAGACCTGTCTTCTCGACTTCCTCTCCTGCGCCTTCGAGGCGCGCGATCTGCCTTGGAGCCGCCAGGCTTGCGACGCCGCGGTGAAGCAGGCGGGCGCCGCCACCATCATTGGCACGAGCGTGCGGGCGACGCCATCCGACGCAGTCTTCGCCAACGCCGTGCTCGGGCACGGGCTCGTGCGCGAGGACATGCATACCGGCAGCGTGACCCATCTCGGCGTCGTGGTCTGGCCCACCGTCCTGGTTGCGGCCGAGACACGGCCCGTCCATGGCGCCGACCTCCTCGCCGCCGCGATCACTGGCTACGAGATCGGAGGTCGCGTCGGACGACGACTCATGACGGCCGACCTTGCCCGGCTTTTCCGACCGACCGGGCTCGTCGGCCCACTCGCTGCGGCCGCGGCCGGCGCACGGCTGTCGGGCCTCAATGCGGGGCCGACCGCCAATGCCATTGCCTTCGCGGTCAATACCGCCAGCGGCCTCAACCAATGGCCGCACACCGGCTCGGACGACATGTACTTCCATCCCGGCTTCGCCGCGCGCAACGCCCTGACCTGCGTGGCGCTGGCCGCGGCCGGAGCGCAGGGCTCGCCTGCGATATTCGAAGGCGAGGCTGGCATGTTCGCCGCCTTCGCGCGTAAGCCGCTGGCGGGCGCGATCGAGCTCTTCCCTAGCGGAGAGGCCGAGATCTCAGCCGTGTTCAACAAGCCGGTTCCGGCCTGCAACTACGCGCAGACGCCCTGCCAAGTTGCGCTCGCGATCACGCGCGAGACGCAGCTCGACAGCCATCGCATCCGCCACATCGACGTGCGCGTGTCGGATGCCGCGGTGCGCTATCCGGGCTGCGACGGGAAGGGCCCGTTCCGGCGTGCCCTGCAGGCCAAGATGAGCATCGCTTTCGGCGTGGCCGCGACCTTCGCGCGGGGCGAGATCGCGGAGGGGAACTACCGGCTGCTCGATGATCCCGAGATCGACCGGTTGGTCGCCGCGACCACGCTCGCGACAGATCCCCAATTCACCGCCGCCTATCCGGCCCGGCAGGGTGCCACCGTGCCGACGGCGCCGCGCGGATCGAGACAGCGGTCGACGGCCTCGAAGCGAGCGAGGACGCGGGCGAGGTCATCCGTCTCTGCGCAATCGGAACGCTAGCGGTCGGAAGATGACGGAGCCGCAGATCCTCCTCGAAGGGTTCCTGCAGGCGCTTGCCGCGGGGCTCCTCGTCGGCGCGATCTACGGGCTTATGTGCGTCGGCCTTGCGATGATCTTCGGGATCATGCGGGTCATCAACTTCGCCCAGGGCGACTTCATGATGCTCGGCATGTACGTGGCCTTCTTCATCCTAGTCGGCCTCGGCGTCAACAACCTGTTCGGCGCGACAATCGGCCCGTATGTCGCCATCCTGCTAGCCGCGCCCGTCCTGCTCCTCTTCGGCTACCTGATCCACCGGCTGCTCATCTCGCGCGTGACGGGCGCACGCACGGCGGGGCTCGAAGGCGAGGGCCACTACGCCCAGCTGATCCTCACGCTCGGCATCGCCCTCGTGCTGCAGAACGGCAGCCAGGTCCTGTTCGGCTCGCAGCTCGTGTCGATCCGGACCCCGCTGTCCAGCGCCGCCTGGGAGATCGGGCCGTTCTGGGGCGATTTCGTCAGCGTCTTCATCAACAAGGGACGCGGGCTAGCCGCACTATTCTCGGTCCTCGCCATCCTCGGCTTATGGCTCGTCATCACGCGCAGCCGCCTTGGGCGCTCGCTGCGCGCCGCTGCCGACAATCCCGAGGCCTCGACCTACATGGGCATCGACGTCGACCGGGCCTACCGCATCGCCTTCGCCATCGGCACCTGCATCACGGCGCTTGCCGGCGGGCTGCTGGCCACGAACTACCCGTTCCATCCCTTCGTTGGGCTCGAATTCGTTATCATCATGTATGCCGGCGTCGTGCTTGGCGGCATGGGCAGCATCCTCGGGGCCTTCTGGGGTGGCATGACCATTGGCCTCGTGCAGCAGCTCTCGACGCTCGTCCTCCCGACACAGCTGCAGAACACCGCGATCTTCGTCTGTTTCCTGCTGATCGTCATCTTGCGACCGCAAGGCTTTTTCGGCCGGGTCGTGGAGCGCACCTGATGGCTACGCTGCGCTCCCTCACGCCTCTCTTCGTGCTGGCGCTACTCTATCTCGGCGTCTCCCTGCTGGTGCAGAACTCCTATTACCAGCTGATGCTCACGCTCGTGCTGGTCTGGGCCTGCTTCGGCCTGTCCTGGAACGTGCTCAGCGGCATGACCGGGCTCATTTCTTTCGGCCATGCTTCCTTCTTCGGTCTCGGCGCCTACACGACGGTACTTCTCGCCAACCAGTTTAACGTGTCCCCCTGGCTCTCGCTGCCGCTGGCGACGCTCATCGGCGCGGCTGCCGGGCTCATCATCGGGCTCCCGACCTTCCGCCTGCGCGGGCACTACTTCGCCCTGTCGATGCTCGCCTATCCCCTTGCGATGCTCTACGTGTTCGAATGGCTCGGTTACCAGGAGGTCACGCTTCCGCTGAAGCGCGAGAACGCCTGGGCCTACATGCAGTTCGACGATCACCGCGCCTATGTGATGATCGCGCTTGTGATGCTCCTCGTCATGGCCTTGCTCACCCGCTGGGTTGAGCGCACCCGCTTCGGCATGGCGCTGATCGCTATCAAACAGAACGAGGCCGCCGCCGAGGCCGCCGGCATCGACACGCTGCGCTGGAAGCTGCGCGCCATCGCGCTGAGCGGCGCCATGGCCGGTGCCACCGGCTCGTTTTACGCCGTCGTCCTGCTCGTCGTCACGCCGGCTTCCGTATTCGGCATGCTCGTGTCGGCACAGGCGCTGACCGTCACGATGTTCGGCGGCGTCGGCACCGTGTGGGGGCCGATCATCGGCGCTGCCTTCCTCATCCCGGTCGGCGAGATCCTGCACGCGGAGTTCGGCGCACGGTTCCCTGGTATCCAGGGCGTCATCTTCGGCATGGCCATCATCGTGGTGATCCTGCTCGCGCCAGAGGGTGTGTTCTGGCGGGTTCGCGACTGGTTGCGGGTGCGCCACTGGTGGCGCGCTCGGCCCGGTGGAGCAAGCCCGCCGGCCTGGGCACCCGCTGCGGCGCATGCCAAGCCCACGCACGCGAATGTGGTCAGCTTCGCACGCCTGCGCCCGGTATCCGACGAGGTAATCCTTGAGGTCCGGCACCTCTCCAAGAGCTTCGGCGGGCTAAAGGCCGTGCACGACGTCAGCTTCAAGGTGCGCCGCGGCATGCTGCTCGGCATTATCGGCCCGAACGGCGCGGGGAAGACGACGCTGTTCAACCTGCTCAACGGCTTTCTCACGCCGGACAGGGGCGAGGTGCTCCTGCGCGGCGTCGACATGGGCGGCAAGGCACCGCACGTGCTGTGTCAAGCTGGTGTCGGCCGCACCTTCCAGATCATGCGGCCGTTCCGCCGCATGAGCGTCGCCGACAACGTTAAGGTCGGCGCCTATGTGCGCGCCGGCAGCGAGGCGGAGGCCGAGCGCCTGGCAGCGGGGGCCATCGCCCGCGTCGGCCTTTCGGCCATCGCGGATCGGCCGGCTTCCGCCCTCACAACCAAGGAACTGCGCCTGATGGAACTCGCCAGAGCGCTCGCCGGCCAGCCGGAGATGCTGCTCCTCGACGAGACGCTCGCAGGCCTCGGCCGACAGGAGGTGGAAGAGGTGCTCGACACGATCCGCGGCATCGCGGACGAGGGCGTCACCATCGTCATCATCGAGCACACCATGCACGCCATGGTGAAGCTCGTGGACGAGTTCGTCGTGCTCGACCACGGCGCCGTGCTCGTCGAAGGGCGACCCGACGCGGTGACCCGCGACCCCAAGGTGATCGGTGCCTATCTCGGCAAGAAGTGGAGCGCGCATGCTCAACGTTGAGAACCTCCGCGCCGGCTATTCGTCCGTGCCCGTGCTGCACGACGTCTCGATCGAGGTCGGCGCCGGCGAGTTCGTCTCGATCGTGGGACCGAACGGCGCCGGCAAGACAACGCTGTTCAAGACGCTCTCGGGAACGGTTCCCGCGATGTCCGGCTCGATCCGCTTCGCCGGCCACGACCTCGTCGCCGTGCCGCCGCACCGGCGCCCGCATCTCGGCATCGCGCATGTCCCCGAGGGGCGGCAGGTCTTCCCGTCGCTGAGCGTGCTCGAGAATCTCGAGATGGGCGCCTACACCGAGGCCGGCCGCCGCAGCTGGAAGGAAAACCTCAAGCGAATCTATTCCTGGCTGCCGGTGCTCGCCGAGCGTGCCGCGCAGCCCGCCGGCACACTCTCCGGCGGCGAGCAGCAGATGGTCGCCATCGGCCGTGGGCTCGCTTCCGCCCCGAAGCTGCTGATGCTCGACGAGCCCTCAATGGGCCTCGCGCCCACAGTTGCGGATTTCATCTTCGACCGGCTGATGGATATCCGCCGCGACGCCGGACTCACGATCCTGCTCGTCGAGCAGCGCGTGGCCGAGGCGCTGCAGTTCGCCGACCACGGGTACGTGCTCGAGACCGGCCGCGTCGTCCTCGCGGGCGACAGCCGCAAGCTGAGCGCCGATGACCGCGTGCGGCAGGCCTATCTCGGCATGTGAAACTAACCAGGAAGCCCACGTAAAGGGCAAAGGAGGGACGCATGAGCAAGATGACCCGCAGAAGCTTCACCCAGAGCATCGCCCTGTCGTTGCCCGCGTTCGCGGGGCTCGGCCGCACGGCAGCAGCGCAGACTCCGCAAAAGGTGCAGATCGGTCTCCTCGTTCCCCTCTCGGGGATCTACGCTCGGCCCGGCACCGTCATGCGCATGGGCGCCGAGATGGGCATCGCCGACGTCAATGCCGGCGGCGGGATCAAGTCGCTTGGCGGGGCGCAGCTCGAACTCGTCGTGCTCGATTGCGGCGACACCACGGAGAAGGCCAAGAACGCGGCGCAGCGGATGGTCGCGGAATATCCGAACCTCGTCGCGGCCAGCGGCTCCTATCTCAGCTCCTTCACCCTCGCCGTGACAGAGGTAACCGAGCGCGCCAGCCTGCCCCTGCTGACGCTGTCCTATTCGGATCTCATCACGGAGCGCGGCTTCCGCCACGTGTTCCAGACCTCGGCGACGGCCGGCGCCCAGGCTGAGATGGCGCTCCCGACCATCCTGCGCCTCGCCGAGACCGCTTCCGGCCGGCGTCCGCGCACCGTCGCCATTATCACGGATAACACGGCGGCCTCGATCGCCTCGACCAAAGCGATGAAGGAGAGGCTCCTCGCCCAGCACGGGCTGGAAATGGTCGTCGACGAGACCTTCACTCCGCCGCTCGCTGACGCGACGCCGCTGGTGCAGCGCCTGCGCGCCCGCCGGCCGGATCTCTTCTTCTTCCTGCCGACGGTAATCTCTGACGCCAAGCTGATGCTGGAGAAGATGGCCGAGTTCAATCTTCGCATCCCCACCATCTCCTTCGGCATCGCCATTGCCGAGCCCGACGTGCTCAACACTGTCAACCCGCGCCTCCTCAATGGCGTGATGTCGGCCGTCGCGAACTGGGGCACCAAGGGCCAGGAGGAGCTGATCGAGCGCCTGCGGCGCACCCACGGCGAACCGTGGATGACGCAGAACGCCATCTCAACCTATGGCGACATCTGGATCCTGCAGGCCGCACTGGAGAAGGCCGGCCGCGCTGACCGCCAAGGGGTAAGCGAGGCGCTGCGCACGCTGGACGGCGGCCCGGCCCGCTACTTCCCCGGCGGGGAGATCAGGTTCGACGAGAAGGGCCGCCGCGTCGGCGCGGGCCTCACCATCATCCAGTGGCAGAACGGCGTGCCCGTCACGGTCTTCCCGGACAATCTCGCGCTCGCCCGGCCGGCCTGGCCGACGACGTGAGACAGATTCCGCGGCCCGGCTCCGCGCAGGGCCGCCCCTTTGCGACTATCCGACGTTAATTGCAGAGGCGCCCGCGCCGCGTGAGGAGAGAACCACATGAGCAGAGACGTTTTCGAGAAGGGCCTCGCCATCCGCAAGGAGACGCTCGGCAAGGAGTTCGTCGAAGCATCCTTCGCCTCGGCCGACGACTTCAACCGGCCAATGCAGGAGCTTGTGACGGAATATTGCTGGGGAGCGGTGTGGGGGCGCGAGGAGCTGCCGCGCAAAACGCGCAGCATGCTGAACCTCGCCATGCTGAGCTGCCTGAATCGGCCGCATGAGCTGCGGATGCACCTCAAGGGCGCCCTACGCAACGGCGTGACGCGCACGGAAATTCGCGAGGTCCTTCTCCAGGTCGCGATTTATGGCGGCATCCCGGCGGGGGTCGACTCCTTCCGCGTCGCGCGCGAGGTCTTCGCTGAGGTGGACGCGGCAGCCGCCGCGGAGTGAGCGCCGGAGGTGCTGCATGGCCGACGACATCTATGAGGTTTTCGCCATCACTTATGCCCGCCACGACCGCAACGCGGCGGCGAATTTTATCGGCGGTGATCCCCATGACGGCCCGATGCCGCTTAACTACTACGTCTGGGTGATCCGAAACGCGGCGCGCACCATCGTGGTTGATACCGGCTTCGACCGGCGCGGCGCGGAGAAACGCGGCCGGGAGCTGCTGCGCCCGTTGCCAGAGGCGCTCGAGGCGCTCGGCATCGACCAAGCGAGCGTCGCGGACGTGGTCATCACGCACATGCATTACGATCATTGCGGCAATGACGGCCTGTTCCCGAATGCGCGCTTCCATCTGCAGGACGCCGAGATCGCCTTCGCGACCGGCCGCTGCATGTGCCATGAGCAGATGCGGCACGCCTACGAGCTCGACGATGTTCTTGCCATGGTCCGCCGTGTGTTCCACGGCAGAGTCTGCTTTCATCAGGGCACGAGTGAGCCCTTCCCGGGCATCGAGCTGCATCACGTGGGAGGCCATGCTCGTGGTCTGCAGTCCTTGCGGGTGAAGACGGGAAGGGGCTTTGTTTGTCTCGCCTCAGATGCCGCGCACCATTACGCGCATTTGGAAACACGGCGTGTGTTCCCGACGTGCTTGAGGGCTACGACAAGATCACCCGCCTCGCCAGCTCGCCTGCTCACATCGTGCCGGGGCACGATCCCCTGGTGGCCAGCCTCTATCCTGCGGCACTGCCGGGTACCGAGGCATGGATCATGCGGCTCGATGCGAGTCCCTAGCGCGCAAGCGCGGTGAGACCTAGCGGATCTGGTCAGAGCCAAGTCACCATACGTCCCACCTGGTGAGACTAGCCGGATGGCGAGCTCATGGGCCTCTGCCCCACCTTCGGGACGGTCGGGCACGGGCTCGGGCTGGCGTCCCCGCCGTCCACCGTGGCGAGCCAGGTTCCATCCGCAGCAAAGCGGTGGAGCGTCGGCTCGACCGCCATCGGCTTGTACAGCCCCGATCTCTCAGAGCCAGCGACCGGCGCGCTCGAGGATCTGCACGCGATCGTTCTCACGGTCGCCGACGATCCATGCTGCCCTAGGTCAGGACGGACAAACCCTTCGAGGAGAGGTCGAATTGGCTAGTCTGGTTGCGCCTTGATCCGCGGTGGAAGGCACTGCGCTCCGATGCACGCTTTGCAGAACTCGTGAGCCGCATGCGATTTCCGCTCCTAAAGTGAGTGATCCGCTTTCGTCGACTAACGGCCGCTTTCCACCCAGCCTGGTTGTTGTCGGCCATCGAACGGGCGGGGAAGTCGAGCACGCGGGCTGAGCGACTGACATGGGCGCGAAGCAGACAACCAACCATAGCCCAGCAGGCTTCCGCCTTGGCACAAGCGGAAGTCAATCCGGACGTGAGAGGCACACCCCGCAGGCTGGCATCGCCTGACAGATCCGCTGGGCCACGCTCTTCCCAATCTCCAGCTCGCGCGCGATCCGGTCCATTCCCATCCCGGCGTCGCGCAGCTCAAGAACTCGCCTCGTCACGTGATCGGGCGTGATTGGCCGACCGAGGCGCTTGCCCTGAGCGCGGGCTCGGTCGAGCCCGGCGCGTGTCCGCTCGATGAGCATTGAGCGCTCGAACTCGGCAAACACGCCAGCCATGCCGAACAGCGCGCGACCTGCCGGTGTTGTCGTGTCAACACCCTGCTGGTCCAGATAAAGGTCGACACCGGTCCTGCGCAGCGTCTCGAAACATTCCAGAAGCTCACGAAGAGAGCGACCAAGCCGCGAGACATCCCAGGCAAGCAGGACTTCGAAGCGCCGGCGGGTCGCGTCCTTGAGCATGCGATCGTAAGCGGCTCGTCGAGCGCGCGCGGCGACTCCGGAAACGACTTCCTCATAGACGTTCACCAGATGCCATCCCGCGCGCTCGGCAACCTCGCGGAGGCGCTGGTTCTCGGTCGTTTGTCTGTCGGTAGAAACACGCGTGAAGATCGCGGCGCGGCGCATAGGTGAGATTTCCCTTCCTATGCAAGCTAAAGTGATTCCTGCGTACTGCTCCGTCTACCAAGCTTTGAGGTCGGCTTTGAGCACCTCCGTTCGGGACGAGTTGTGACACATGCAATCGGCTACAATCCGAGATAAGCCGCACGGACGCCGGGATCAGAGGAGAGGGATTCTACGGAGCCCTGGAGTGCGATCGCTCCGCGTTCGATCAAATAGCCCCGTGTGGCATGAGCGAGGGCCATGGCGGTGTTCTGCTCGACGACGAGGATCGCCGTCCCTTCGGCGTGGATACGGCCGAAGGCGCGATACATCTCTTCGATCACCTTCGGCGCGAGGCCGTGGCTCGGCTCGTCGAGCATCAGAAGCGTCGGCTCGAGCATCAGCGCGCGCCCGACAGCAACCATCTGCTGCTCGCCTCCTGACAGCGTCCCGGCGAGCTGCTGACGGCGCTCCGAAAGACGCGGAAACACGTCAAGGACCCGGGTAAGGCGCTGC
>JAQSVY010000091.1 GCA_029266935.1 Burkholderiales bacterium | reverse complement strand
AGCACGGCTCGGACTACGAGAAGCACGCCCGCGCCTACCTCAGCTGGGAGGTCGCGCTGGTGGACCAGATCCGGCGCGACCCCACGATCCGCTTCCGCGCATATCGCTGAGCGTCTCAGTTCACCTTTTTGATCACTGACACGGCGCGCGCCTGGTCCTCTGCGCTATCGAGCGCCACGTAGCTCACGAACTTCTTGCCGATCGCGACGCCGGACATGCCGCGGAAGTTGATTCCGGCCTGGCCGAGCGCGCGCGCGATCTTCGCGCCGAGCCCCGGCTTGTCGCCGCCCTCGATGCGCACCGAGTGGATGTTGGCCGGCTTCGCCATGCCGGCTTCCTGCGCCGCCTTGCTGGCTTTCGCGCCTTTGATCGGCGTCACGAACATCACGCCCTGTCCCGGCGTCTCGGTGCGCCGCGCGAGCACCATCTCCAGGTTGGCGCCGGCCTTCGCGAGCGCTTCCAGCTTGCCGGCCGCGCCGCCCGGGCGGTCTTCCAGGGTGACGACCCAGACATCGGCTTTCGTGGCTTTCAGTGCCATGGTTTCTTCCTCCTGAGTGGGGGAAGCTAATTTACTCCCGCCGGCCTAGCGCGGGTAGGACCCGTCGTTGACGTCGAGGGTCGTGCCGTTCACGTACTCGGGGCTGTCGGTGCCCAGCCAGACGATGGCCTGCGCCACCTCCTCGGGCCGGGCCGGCCGCCCGGAGTGCACCGAGCGCATCACCGCCTCCTTGCGCGATTCGGGCAGCCGGTCGTACATGTGGCTCAGGGTGGGGCCGGGCGCCACGGCGTTCACCAGCACCCCGTCTGCGCCAAGGTAAGTCGCGTAGCTCTTGGTCACATTGAGGAGCGCTGCCTTGGACGCGCCGTACCAGAGGTCGGGATGGCCGGTAAAGGCCGCCACCGAGCCGACGTTGACGATGCGTCCGGATCGCCTGCGGCGCATCTGCGGCGCCACTGCCTGGATGAGCGCCACGGGCGCCAGCAGGTTGACGGTGAGGATCTCGAGCGCCGCAGCGTCGGGGAACGCGTCGTGCGGATGGCAGTAAAGGGTGCCGGCGTTGTTCACCAGGACATCAATGTCGCCCAGCCTTTTCACGAGGTGCGGTATTTCCGCGAGATTCTGCAGGTCGAACGGCACCCGCGCATCCGCGGGCAGGTCGCACTCCGAGAGGTCCTTGTCGAGCCCGAGCACCCGGAGGCCGGCGCGCAGGAAGAGGTGCGCCGCGGCGAGGCCGATGCCGCGGCCGGCGCCGGTGACGAGCGCAGTCTTCAAGGCGCCAGGCCGGGCATGGTGAAGCCGTTCGCCTTCAGTTCACTGATCAGTTCTTTTTCCTGGGAGGAATTCAATTCAATCAGCGGCGGCCGGCAGGTCCTCCACTGCGGGTCGTTGCCGTAGTGCGCGATAGCCGCCTTGAGCGCGGCGATCATCGGCTGCTTCTGCACGATCTTGCGCGTGGCGGTGATGCCCGCCTGCAGCTTGTCGGCCTCCGCCGAGCGCCAGTTGCGGAAGACGCGGTCGATCGGCCCGGGGTTGATGTTGCCGGTGGCGGTGATGCAGCCCTTGCCGCCGTTGCGCATGTTGTCGAGCAGGAACACCTCGCTGCCGGCGAAGACGTCGAAGCCGTCCTTCGCGAAGGCGTCGAGCATCGCCTTGGTGTTGGACCAGTCGCCCGAGGAGTCCTTCACGCCGGCAACGATGCCGGGGTATTTCCCCAGCAGCCTTTCGATGAGGGCGAGCGTGATCGGCACCTGCGATACCGGCGGGATGTGGTAGAGGTAGAGTTGCAGGCGCTCGTCGCCGACGCGCTCGATCACCTCCGCAAAATTCCGGTAGAGCCCTTCGTCGGGCACGCCCTTGTAGTAGAAGGGCGGCAGCATCAGCACGCCGGCGCAGCCCATCTCCACCGCGGCGCGCGTCATCTCGATCGAGTCGGTGAGCGCGCAGTGGCCGGTGCCGGGCATCAGCGCCGAGGGCGGTACGCCGCCTGCCACCAGGCTATCCAGTAGTTTTCGTTTTTCCTGAACGGAAAGCGAGTTCGCTTCGCTGTTGGTGCCGAACACCGCGAGGGCCGAGCAGCCGCTCTTCAGCAGCCAGCGGCAGTGGCGCACGAAGCGCTCGGCATCGGGGGAGTAGTCCTTGCGAAACGGCGTCACGACCGGCGCGAGCACGCCGGTGATGCGTTCTTTCTTTGCCATGGGAACCTGCTGTAGAGTCAGCCCGCGATTATATGGCCGACGTCTCGCGCGCCGTGAACATCGAGGACCTGCGCCTGCTGGCGAGGAAGCGCCTGCCGCGCGCCATCTTCGATTTCTTCGACGGCGGCGCCGAGGACGAGGTGACGCTGCGGGGGAACCGCGCCGCCTTCGAGCGCGTGCGCCTGCTGCCGAAGGTGCTGGTCGATGTGGCCGAAATCGATACCAAGATAGTGCTTTTTGACAAACAGATGAATCTGCCGCTGGCCATCGGCCCGACCGGCGGCATCGGCGCGGGGCGCCCCGGCGCGGACCTGATGCTCGCGCGTGCGGCGAAGGCCTACGGCATCCCCTTCACGCTGGCGACGCCCGCGACTGCCTCGATCGAAAAGGCGGCCGAGGTGGGCGGGCGCCTGTGGTTCCAGCTCTACGTGGTTCGCGATCGGGAATTCCGCGAGAAGCTGGTTTCTCGCGCCTGCAGTTCGGGATACGAAGCCCTCCTGGTCACCGTTGACTTGCCGGTCTCGGGGAAGCGCGAGCGCGACCCGAAGAACGGCTTCGTCACGCCTTACCGGCCGAACTGGCGCAACTCGCACGACGTGCTCGGCAAGCCCGGCTGGCTGCTCGACATCCTGCGCCACGGCCTGCCGCAGATGGAGAACTTCGAGGGCTACAAGTTCTCCAGCACCAAGGTCACCGACATCGCCACTGCGGTGGGGCGCGAGATGGACGCGGGCTTCGACTGGGAGGAGCTCAAGCGCCTGCGCGACCTGTGGCCGGGGAAGCTGCTGCTGAAGGGCGTGGAGCGCGCCGACGATGCGCAGCGCGCTGCCGCAATGGGCTGCGACGGCGTCGTGGTCTCGAACCACGGCGGCCGCCAGTTGGACGGCGCCGCCCCCACGCTGGAAGCTTTACCTGACGTCGTAAGGGCCGCAAGCGGCAAGCTGACAATCCTGCTAGACGGCGGCATCCGCCGCGGCGTCGACATCGTCAAGGCGCGCGCGCTCGGCGCGCAGGCGGTGCTTTGCGGCCGCGCGACGCTGTTCGGCGTGATGGCGGGCGGCGAGCCGGGCGCACGCCAGGCGCTGGAGATCCTTTCCTCGGAGCTCGAGCGCTCGATGCGCCTTTGCGGCGCGCGCTCGGTCGCGGAGATCGGCCCGGAGCTCGTTTTGCGAAATCCCTGACGTACTCGGGCGGCGTGAAGAGCCAGTCGAGCGCGTCGTAATAGCGCTCCGCCGTCCGGCCCTGGTAGATGTCGTTGCGGATCATGCGCTCCACGCCGCTCGCGTGGAACACCATGCCCATCAGGCGCGCGGAAACCTGCACGCGCGAGGCGCGCACCAGGCGGGTCTTCTGGTACTCGAGGAACGCTTTTTCGAAGTTGCCTTCCTGCTGGTCCGCGCAAGCCGCCAGGCACAGCGCATCCTCGAGCGCCATGGCGGCGCCCTGCGCCAGGTACTGCAGCATGAGGTGGGCGGAATCGCCCAGCAGCGTCACCGGCCCCTGCGTCCAGTTCTCGACCGGCTCGCGAAAGCGCAGCATCCAGCGCCGGAACGCCCTCGGCACGCGCAGAATGCTCATCGGCTTCTCGCAGTTGTGGGCGAAAAGCGGCAGCACTTCCTCGGGCGGTGCTTCCTCGTTGTGTCCTGACCCGGATTGCTCGCGCACCACGGTGGCGACGAGGTTGAAGAGCTTCCAG
Source organism: Burkholderiales bacterium (assembly GCA_029266935.1). Lineage (GTDB taxonomy): Bacteria > Pseudomonadota > Gammaproteobacteria > Burkholderiales > SG8-39 > SCGC-AG-212-J23. The sequence goes on along the minus strand of JAQSVY010000091.1, from coordinate 6,172 downwards.
CCGCGCAGCGGGTAGTGGACGATGTGCGTGTTCTTCGCCGCCCACAGCGTCGCCGCGGGCCAGCGCAGGTCCCTCGGCATCTCCTCGACCTTGAGCACCGCGCGGTAGCACATGTGGCCGGAGGCCGGCGGCTCGCCGTCGCCGACGATCCTCTCGCGCACGACCGAGCGCACGCCGTCGGCGCCGACCAATGCCGATGCCGGGAGGTCTCCTCCCGAGGTCTCGACCACGACGCCTTTGTCCTCGATTCGGTAATCGATGACCCTCGTGCCGGCGCGCAGCTCGACCAGCGCCTGCGCCTTGCAGCCGTCGAGGAGCGAGCCGTGGATGTCGGCGCGGTGCGTCACCGCGTAGGGGTTTCCGAAGCGCCGGGCGAAGCGCTTGTCGAGCGGCACGTCGATGACCGTCTCGCCGCTCGCGCCGTCCATGAGCAGCAGCCGCTCGATGAACACCGCTTCCTTCTTCACCAGCGCGCCGACGCCGAGGGCGTCGATGGCGTGCCAGGCGTTGGGGGCGAGCTGGATGCCGGCGCCGATCTCGCCGAACTGCTGCGCCTGCTCGAGCACGATCGAGCGGAAGCCCTTGCGCGCGAGCGCCAGCGCGCAGGCGAGCCCGCCGAGGCCTCCGCCGGCGATGACCACGGGCTTCGCGTTCCTAGGGTTCAAACCCAGACTTGCAGGACGTAGTCGTAGGCGGCCTGGGCGTTGGTCATGTCGACGCGCTGCACCTTGATGCGGTAGCCGTCCTTCGTCTTCTGCAGGTGGTGCGTGTACGAGCCGGCGAAATGGCGAACGTCGTCGCGGCGCAGCTCCATCATGTGGAAGCGCGAGCGAACCTGCAGTTCGTCCTTCGCGTCCTTGAGAATCTGCACGTTCGAAACGACGTGATTCGTTCCCCACAGCGGGCGCTGCGACCAGGCGTCGGGGTGCAGCACGCGCTTCATGCGCACCGCCATCAGGTTCTTGTCCTCGGCGAAGATCGCCGGCATCCCCTCCCAGGTCTTGTGCGAGGGCTCGGGCGGCATCCAGTAGACGCCGTCGTCGGCGAAGAGGTCGATCCACGCCTGCCATTGCTGCGAGTCGAGGAGCTCCGCCTGGCGGTAGAGGAGCTGCTCGATCTCGTGCTGCAGGTCGTGGCCCGCATTTTTCCCATTGGCGCGCTTCGGCACGGGCTTCCTGCCCGGCTTCTTCACCGGCGCCTTCTTCCTTCCCTTGGATTTCGTCGCCATCTCACTTCTCCGCGGTCATGTACCGGGCCCAGGCCTTCATCTGGTTGCGCATCGGCGCTTCCGAGGTGCCGCAGTTGGGCGCGGTTTCGACGACGCCGTTCTTCTCGATGTCGCGCCCCAGGTGCCGCGCGAAGCTCACCCAGTCGCCGCCGTCGGAGGAGAGGCCCTGGTGGCATTTCCAGAAGTTCTCCAGGTCGTCGGCGTTGACGAGCGTCGCCGGGGAGTTGACCAGGTTGTAGTAGGCGAGCGAGCGGCGATAGATCGCCTCGGGAGCGCCTTTCAGGCGGAAGTGCCAGATCTCGGTGAGGGTGCGGTCGACGCCGAGCGGGCGCACCGCGCGCAGCTGCTGCAGCGGCGACTGCACCGAGAGGCCGGGATAGATCAGCACGTGGTGGATGTTTACCCCGACGATCTCCTCGAAGCGCTTCTGCCCGTACGCCTTGATCATGACCTTGTCGTAGGCGAGGGTGTCGGGGTCCTGCGGCCGCAGGCCCATGTAGCCGGTCAGGATGCAGTGGCCGTGAGGGTAGTTGAGCGTCTGGAAGTTGTCCCACTTGTCGATCGTCACCGTCGCGAAGGCGGAAAGCATGTGGTACGAAAGCGGCGCCTCGCCTTTCCTGGTGCGCTTGGCGATCTCCTTTTCCACCTCGTGCGCGGCGCGGCCGGTCGACTGGTGCGTCACCGACGGGTGCAGCGCGTCGAGCTGGTTCTCGAGGAAGATCTTCCAGTTCGAGCGCTGGATGACGCGGAAGCAGTTGGGCACGATCTCGACCTCGCCCCCGGGCGCGCGGTCGCACATGTCGTCGAAGGCGACGATCGCTTCACCTAGAAAGGTTTTTAATGAAGGACCTTCGCTGGTGAGGCTCGCGAAGACGAAGCCGCGATAGCTCTCGACGCGCGCGGCTAGCTCTCGACGCGCGCGGCGCGCTTCATGCTGCAGTCGGGGTTGTCGCGGCCGTAGCGCGTGCCGGCATAGCCCGACTCCATCATCGGGATGCTCTTCAGCCGCCCGTCGTGGTGGAAGGTCCAGGCGTGGTAGGAGCAGCGGAAGAAGTCGCCGGTATTGCCGTGCCGGTCGCCGCACATCATGTTGCCGCGGTGCGGGCAGCGGTTATAGAGGACGTTCACCTTGCCGTCGGCGCCGCGCACCAGCAGCATCGGCTGGCGGCCGATCTGTACGGCGTAGTAGTCGCCGGCCCTCGGCACCTGGGTCTCGTGCCCGCAGTAAATCCACGCGCGCTCGTGGATGCGCTGCATCTCGAGCTCGAAGATGTCGGCGTCGGTGTACACCTCGCGGCGCACGCGGTCGGGCTCGACGTACTTGTTCAGGTCGGGAATGCGTTCCTGGAGCATGCTCTAGGCCTCCTCGGGCCGAATGATAATCGGCATTACCTCGCGGGCGAAGAGCTCGAGCGAACGCATCGCCATCGCCGGGGGCAGGCTGCCGAAGGAAAAGACGCAGAGGAGATAGTTCATCCCGCTCTGCCTGATCACGTCCTTCAGTTTTTCAGTGACTTGTTGCGACGTGCCCGCGATCAGCCGCATCACCGAGCCCTCGGCGAACGGGTCGAGCGGGATCGCGTCGGGCCGGCCCTGCTTGCGCGTGAGATGGTGCAGGTGGCCCTTCCAGGTCTCGTAGGCCGAGACGCCGGCGTCGACCGCGTCCTTCTCATCCTCCGAAATGACGAGGTGCTGCGTGCGCGCGAGGAACGGCCGCGCGACGTGGGCGTTGTGCCGGCCCGGATCGTTGCGGTGGCGCTCCCACACCTCCCGGTACTGGGCGAAGCGCGCCTTCGCCTCGGCGTGGCTGCTGATGATGGCGGTGTGGTAGCCGTGCCGGCCGGTGAAGTCGACGGAGTCCTTGCTGGAGCTCGGGAACCACAGCGGCGGATAGGGCTTCTGGACCGGCTTGTTGTAGAGCTCGACGTCTACGCCGCGGTATCTGACCACCGGATTGGCGCAGGCCTGAAAGAAGAAATCGAGTGTCCGCCGGTAGTGGGCGCGCGAAGTCTCGATGTCCTGCATGCCGAAGATCTGCGCCTCGATCGGCGAAACGCCGCGCCCGACGCCGAGCTCGAGGCGCCCACCAGAGAGGTGGTCGAGCATGCACACCTCGTTGTAGAACCGGTAGGGGTCGTACCAGGGCAGGCAGAAGGTGAGGGCACCCAGGCGCAGCCGCCGGGTGCGCTGGCTCATCGCCGCGAGCAGGAGGCTGGGCGAGGCATCGATCGACAGCGGCGTGCCCTGGTGCTCGGCGAGCAGGTATCCGTGGAAGCCGGCCTTGTCCGCCGCCGCGGCAAGTTCCAGCTTGTGGTCAAACACCTGACCCGGCGAAAGCGTGTCGGAGTGCTCGACCCAATCGAAGATGCCGACGTGCATCGCTACCGCCGGCGCCCGGCGCGGTCTGAAACGACGGCTTCTTCTAGTGCTTCTTCTCGAACATCCAGTCGGGCGAGCGCTTGGGCTGCGCAGGAGGCCGGGGCGGCTTGTCGCCGCGCTTGCTGCGCTCGTAGGCGGTGTTGGCGGGCTGCGTCGTGGAAACCGGGTCGCTCGCCGGGAAAGTCTCCTTCACGCCCTCGTCCAGGGCCTCCTCGGTGGTTGGCTTGGGGGGCAGGCGAACGTCGTCCACCGCCTCGCTGGCGTTGGTCGTGGAACCAGTGCTTCTTTTCGTCATGCTGCAGGTAAGGCATGTTTCGTTCCCGTGCGCTAGACGCCGAGGTAGCGATGCCAGAGGCCGCGGTCGGCGTCCAGCTCTGAGGAGTTGCCCTGCCAGGCGACTCGCCCACGCTCGATAATGGTGTGGCGGTCGGCGAGCCGCACCAGGCGCTCGAGGTACTTGTCGATCACCAGGATCGTCTGGCCGGCGGCGCGCAGGCGCTCCAGGCACTTCCAGATCTCCTCGCGCACCAGCGGCGCCAGGCCCTCGGTCGCTTCGTCCAGGATCAGCAGGTAGGGGTTGGTCACCAGCGCGCGGCCGATGGCGAGCATCTGCTGCTCGCCGCCGGAGAGCTGGTTTCCCATGTTTTCCGCTCTCTTGTTCAGGTTGGGGAACAACTCGAAAACCCTTCCCGGCGTCCAGGGGTCCTTGCGGCCGCAGCGGTTGTCCGCGAAGGCCTCGAGGTGCTCGCGCACGCTGAGGTTGGGGAAGATCTGCCGGCCCTCGGGAACGAGCGCGATGCCGGCGCGCGCGATGCGGTCTGGCGCCTCGCGCTCGATCCGCTTGCCGCGGAAGGTGATCGCGCCCGCGCGTGCGCGCGTGAGCCCGAGGATCGAGCGCACCGTCGTGGTCTTGCCCATGCCGTTGCGGCCCAAAAGGGTCGCCATCTCTCCCTCCCGGACTTCGAGGTCGAGCTCGAAGAGCACCTGGCTTGCGCCGTAGGCCGTCTCGAGGTTCTCAACCCGCAGCAACTTCGTCTCCCAGGTAGGCGCGCCGCACCTCGGCGTCGGCGCGGATCACCTGCGGCGCGCCGCTCGCGATGACGCGGCCGTTCACCAGCACCGAGATGCGGTCGGCGAGGCGGAACACCGCGTCCATGTCGTGCTCGACGAGCAGCACCGTCACCTTGGCGCGGATGCGCTGGATGAGCTCGATCATGCGCTGGGATTCCTGCGGGCCCATGCCCGCCATCGGCTCATCGAGCAGCACGAGCTTCGGTTTTGTCGCCAGGGCGAGCCCGACCTCCAGCGCGCGCTGCTCGCCGTGCGCCAGGGTTCCCGAAATGCTGTGCAGCTTGTCTTGGAGATTTATCTGGGCAGCAATCGAGGCAGCCTCGTCGAACAGTGGCTTCTCCCCGGCCACCGGCCGCCAGAACGAGAGGCTCGAGCCGCTGCGCGCCTGCACGGCGAGCGCGAGATTGTCCAGCACGCTGAAGCGCCGGAAGATGCTCGTGATCTGGTAGCTCCTCGCGAGTCCCGCCTTGACGCGCACATGCTGAGGCCTGCGCGTCACGTCGTTTCCCAGGAAACGAATCTCTCCGGAGTCCGCGGCAAGGCTGCCGGCGACCTGGGCGATGAGGGTCGTCTTGCCCGCGCCGTTGGGGCCGATGAGGGCATGCACCTCGCCCGCCTCCACTGCGAGGTCGACGCGGTCGACGGCGACGACGCCGCCGAAGTGCTTGCAGAGGCCCCGGATCTCAAGCATGGCGGCGTTTGGCGGCGAGCCCCGCGATACCTTGCGGGGCGAAGAGCACGATGGCGAGCAGGATCACGCCCACGGGGAGCTGCCAGTGCAGTGCATAGGGCCCGAGCCATTCGCTGCCCGAGATGCTCTCCTCGAGCGTCAGCAGCACCGCCGCGCCGATCGGGCCGCCCCAGAAGCGGCCGACGCCGCCCAGGATCACCATGATCATCAGCGTGCCCGACTGCACCCAGTGCAGCAGCCCCGGACCGACGTAGCTCGACTGGTTGGCGATCAGCGCGCCGGCGAGGCCGGCGATTGCCCCGGAGAGGACGAAGCAGGCGAGCTTGTAGCCGTATACCGGATAGCCGATCGCCGCGGCGCGCGTCTCGTTCTCGCGGATCGCCTCGATCACCCGGCCGAAGCGCGAGCGCACGACGCGATGCAGGAGATAGAGGATCGCGGCGAGAAGGACCAGCACCACGTAGTACCACGTGAGCTCGTTCCTCGGGTCCAGTCCGAAGCCGAGCGTCGAGCGCCCCGGCATCGACAGGCCGTCGTCGCCGCCGTAGGCCTTCAGCGACACGAACACGTAGTACATCATCTGCGCGAAAGCGAGCGTGATCATGATGAAGTACACGCCGCGGGTGCGCAGCGACATCGCTCCGATCAGGAGCGCCGCGAGCGCGGCCACCACCGCCGCGGCGGGCCAGGCGATCCAGGCGCTGCGCACGCCTTCCACGGCGAGGATCCCGGTGACGTAGGCGCCGGCGCCGAAGAACGCCGCGTGGCCGAAGCTCACCATGCCGCCGTAGCCGAGCACCAGG